>JAGVIF010000433.1 GCA_020056205.1 Lentisphaeria bacterium
CGCGGGCGTCCTAGCCGGATTGCTGTTCGCCGACGGCGGAACGAAAAATCTCATCATCAACGGAAATTTTGAGGAGGCGGAAGGCGAACTCCCGTCCGGCTGGAGCGTATTCGGCGCCTCGGAAAGAGGTGTTGTGGCGCGCGTCGCCAAGGGACGTGACGGCGCCGGCCTTTCAATCGTGTGTGAAAACAACGATCCGTCCGTGAAAGGGCGTTCGATCGCGGCGCGTATCCGTCCTATTGAGAACCTCCCTGCGGGGAAAGGATACACACTGTCCCTTGCGGCGCGCTCCCCGATCGCCGGACAAAAACTCATTGTTTTCTACTACACCGATCCGCGTGACGGAACTCACTGGTACACGCGCCGCGAGGTGATGTTGTCCAAGGACTGGCGGACATATCGGGTGAGCGAACTCATCCCCCCCGACGCGGAATGGAGGAACAAAGCTTTGTCGTTCAACTTCCTCATTGAGAGCGGCAGTGCGCTCATTGATGATGTTTCCTTCGCCGAAAGCACACCCCCGCGCCGTGCTGACATTGCCGGAAAGAATCTTCTTATGAACGGCGATTTCGAGAACAACGACGGGAACACGCTCTTCGACTGGGTTGCGTACGGATCGCTAGCCGGAAAGGGTAGCATCGGCGCCCGTGCGGTGGGATTCGTCAACGGCTCCTATTCAGCGGAGATAAAGTCGCTTGGCATCGATCCGACAACGAAGGACAAGATGGTTGTCCTCCGTAGTGCGCCGGTCGAGGATATCATTCCCGGCGAGCCCTACACGCTCACGTTCTACGCCCGCGGCGAGTCCGACGGTCAGCCTCTCATCGTCTTTTACTACACCGATTCCGTCGCAGGACTACATTGGTACAAGCGGGAGGAATTCGTCCTCTCCCGCGAATGGAAGCGATACACTTTTGCGGAAACTATTCCAGGCCCCGAAGAATGCAAGGCGCGGTCGCTCTACTTCCATTTCGCCGTTACGGTCGGAACCGTGCTCCTTGACGACGTTTCATTCATGATTGCCGAGCGTGCCGTTAAAGTCGGTGTTCGGCGGAAGAATATCCTCGTCAATCCGGGCTTCGACACAGGTGTGGACGGCTGGTTTACCGAGACATGGCATTCCACGGACGGCCCGGACCAACGAAGTATCGAGATAGACAGGACAAACCGGCACTCTGGGACAGCCTCGGTGAAGCTTTACGGACTCAACAACAGCATCATAAGCCGACTCTATCCGTTTGTACCGGGTCGCACGTATGCCTTGTCGCTATATGCGCGCAACGAGGAAAGCGGGACAGACGAAGCTTTCAGGATGTTCTCCATCACGCCGGACTGGAAGATCGAACGGCGGATCGTGATGCTTTCGGACCTCGGCACGGAATGGAAGCGGTTCTCGATCGAGTTCAAATATCCAGCGCTCGGCGGCGACTATCAGAATTCGTTCTACGTACGCGTCGATCCGAAGTCAACAGTGTGGATAGACTCGATGCAAGTCGAGGAAGGACAGGCGACGCCCTACGACCCAGGCATACAGGTCGGTGTCATGCCGCGTGCGCAGTTGGGGATATATCAGCCCGGAAACATCACCGCCGACGTTGTTGTCACTTCACAACACGGTCTCGAGCGTCCGGCTCTCCTGTCCGTCATCTGCGCCGACGTGAACCGCCGTATAATTGCGAAGCAGGAAGTGCCGCTTGAGTCATCGTCTCCGGAACGTATCGTAGTGCCGGTGTCATTTACAACCAATCAGCTCGGCGTCATTGACATTGCAACGGCCGTGTACGATGCGACCGACCGCGTCCTGCTTGCGGAAGGCTCCTGGCGCATTGCAATCGCCGATCCAATTAATTTCCGCAACAGGTACATCGGCATTGATCTTGACCCGGGAAGCGCATCGGTCCACGACATGAAAATGGGCGAAACGATTGCTTCTTATTTCGGCGCCGATTTTCAGCGCACTTTCATGCGTCCCGGCTACGCCCCGCGCTCGCGATTCCTCGCCGGCGACAATGTCTTTCTTGACACGATGAACGAGATGCTTCCGCTGCAGCGCCGTGCGATGATGATGACCGTAGTCAATCCCCCCGCCGACTCCATCCTCAACTATCACCAGATGCTCAAGGCGAAACGAGTTATCACCGATGATGAACTCTCCGACGAGATTGCGCGGTTCGGTGCGATGTTCGCCCACATCGCCGCACGTCTTTCAAAGCACATCGGTTATTTCGAGATACTCAACGAACCCAATCTCTGGACGGTGGCAGGGGAGAAAGGCATGACACCCGAACGATATGCGCAGGTGGTGAAAGAGGTGGCGCCCTACGTCCGTGCGGCGGTGCCGAACGTGAAGCTTGCCGCCAACGTCAACGGGATAGACCATGCATATGCGGAACGATTCTTTGCCGCCGGCGGCGGGGCGTTTATCGATGTGTTCACAGTGCATCCTTATCGCGGAGCGCCGGAAAACCCGCCGATGTATGAGGACTTCAAACGTCTGCGCACCATTATTGACAAGTACCAGAGCGGAATGCCGATCATCAACAGCGAACAATATTACGGCGTCCGCAATCAGATATACGCCCATGAATATGCCCGCAATTATTATGCTGACGACGAGGAGGACTGCGCCGGACGCATCGTGCAGACGCTCCTGCATGGCGTCGCAGCCGAACGCGCACCGTTTTCCTTGCATGGCCCCACCTCAAGTCTCTTCAAGTTCAGTCCGTTCGACACGCCGTATTACTACTATTTGTTCGGGTTGCTCAACGCCGGGAGCCGACTCATGGCCGATGTGACGAACGGAACGAATATCACTGCGCACAACGCATGCCGCGCCTTCCTGTTTGAGAAAGCGGACGGGACTAGGTTGGTCTCGATCAACACACGCGTCTATGGGACAGAAGGTTTCATGAAGCGCCCGCCACTTGCCACATCGGTGCTCGATGCTAACGGCAACGCACTGCCGGGTGATCTGGCGCTGGGTTATCTTCCAACCTACCTTACGTTTGCGCACACGACCTCGTCGCAGGAGATCAAAACCGCAGTTCAATCCGCCATGTACCGCGGTTTTGACTTTCCGCTCAGCGTTTTCTGCGACCTTACGCCCGAACGGAAGATGACGCTCATAGTGGAAAACACGGAAAATGCGCCCGTAAGCGGCAACATGCAATTCATCGTGCCCGAGGGCTTCGCGTCCCCTGGCCTCATGGACATTTCACTCGGGGCGGGAGAACGGCGCGAGTCATCGTTCGTCGTCACACGATCGCTCGACTGGCGTGAATCCTACGCCGTTTCATACACCGGCAAGAGCGGCGACATGATAGTATCACGAACCGTGCGCCTGCCATCGCTGTTCGTGCCTAGGACACCCGCGCCGCCGGTCATTGATGGTGATCTCGCCGATTGGACGGACGTCGCGTGGCTCTCGCTTGGCGAGGATTCGCTTTCGACAGATTTCAATCCGAAGAATCCGCACACCGGTCCGTCCGATCTTGCCGCAGAGGTCGCTATCCGGTACGATGCATCGAACGTGTACCTTGCCGTAAACGTCAAGGACGAGACGTTCTTCCGCAGATCGGGCGGCGATCAGGAACTTTTTTCCGGCGACTCCGTGCAGGTATATTTCGATCTTAAAAACACCGCGCGAGAGGACATACGCGACTATGATGCCGACGATGCGGTCTATTCAATCGGGCTTAATCAGGCAATGCGTCCGATCGCCTGGCTGGAAAAAAATCCCGGAGGCACGCGATATCTCGGAGGAGCCAACGAGGAAACAGGCATAGACACCGACGTTCGTGTCGCCTGCCGCAAGACTGCGGCGGGCTATGTCTATGAGATGGCGTTCCCGGGATACACGCTCCCGTTTCTCGCACTTGCGTCAGGTAGCATTTTCGGCATATCACTGCTCATCAATGATAATGACGGCGCCGGACGAAAACAGGGACTTACTCTCGGACCGAAAGGAACTGAACCGTGTAAGACACCGTTCCTGTGGCGTTGCGCACGTCTTAGCCAGTGACGAAGTTCATGAGTTCTAAAATAAAAATATGTCCCATATGACCAATACGACCTATTCGATAATTGAATTAAAAATCGGCAATTGGCAAAAGATTTTGCGATTTTCGCGAAAATCTTTTTCCGGCAGGCTCTATATTATGTCATTTCAACCGGAGGAGAAAGATGAAAGATGCAACCAAAATATTAGCGCGGCACATTAAAAATCCTTTAATTGATCCGGAAGATTATCCGGGAGTTCACATGATGTTCAACCCAAGCCCCGCTTTATACGACGGGAAAACAATACTTTTAATATCGGTGGTGAAGTTTAAAAATAAATACGGAGGGGAAACCTGGGTGGCCGAAAGCGCGGACGGCATAAATTTTACCGTGAATCAAAACCCGTTTTTTAATCTCTACGACAAAGAATACCCTTTTACTCTTATGAACAAGCATCTTATAGACAACAGATTAACAAAAATTGACGACACATATTATCTTATTACTCCTGTCGGCAATTGGGATTACAGTTCCCCATGCGGTGTTCTTGGAAAAACAAAAGATTTTAAAACCTACGAAGTAATGGATATTATTACTGCTCCGCCGAACAGAGGAGCTTCTCTGTTTCCTGAAAAAATAAATGGTAAATATTATAAACTTGACCGGCCGGGATCGGGCACGGGAAATTTCGGAGATATTTGGATATCTTCCTCGCCGGATTTAATTCATTGGGGATACTATAGACCTGTTATAAGGCCTTATGCCGACTGGAATTCGACAAAAATGGGACCGACTCCGCCGATTAAAACCGATAAAGGATGGCTTGTCATAATACATGGATGCACGATTTCATGTGGAAGTTATCAGTATTATATTGGAGCCATGCTTCTTGATTTGAGCGACCCATCTAGGGTAATCGGGAAAACGTACAGCTATCTTTTAAGGCCTGATGCGGATTATGAAATATCCGGAATAACTGATAATGTCGTTTTTCCGTGCGGCGCACTGGCTGATTTCAAGACTGATACTCTCAAATTATATTACGGCGCCGCCGACACAAGGATATGTCTTGCCGAGGGATCAATAAAAGACATTGTCACGGCATGTCTGGAAGAAATTTAATACTAAAAAAATGCGTAATTATCTGATCGTTCTGATATTCATAAACATTCTATGGGGAATAATCCCATGGCCGGCCACGCATCTGTTCCTGAACTATTCCATCTTCACGGTCATATTCATACGCTTTGTCATGTCTGCGGCGATCCTCGCGGCGATATTGACGGCATTCTGCGTCGCCACAAACATCGGGGCACCATGTAAAAATCGAATAACCTTGACACGCCTAATAAAATATTTGAGATATTCCAACAAGGATTTTTTCTGTATGCCCCAGTGGGCATATCTCATGATTGTTGCGGTCATCGGGGTCAACGGGCAGCTGATATTGTTTTTTTGGGGCTTAAAAACTTTGGGAGCCATCGTTATAACGATAGGTTTTATAATCGCGCTTATTATCACGGCCGCAGCTAACTGGAGCATGGGAAAAGAAGACATGTCCGGCTTTACATTGCTTTATCTGTTTACTATGTTTATTGTTATGATAATAATAGGGTTTATCAGCGGGAATGAACCTCATCATGAAAATATCATTTCAATCCAGAGCATGACGGTTACGGTTTCATACGGCCTTGCCTACGGATTTTTTTTTATCACAAGCGGATTGGACAGGATGACGAACGAGGAGCATTTTTTTACGAGAGAAGTTCCTCGATATGCTCTTGCCAGGACGATTTTCAAAATAACCTTGATATTCGCCATGGCGTCCGTGACGCTGATACCGTTGCTTTTTGTTTTAAAAACCGCCGGCATAAATCCAAGCCTTACCGAAGAAATATCCGGCTTTTTTTCACAACTGCATCTGTTGTTTAAAATAAGCATCATGCCGAACATGCTGTTCATTACCGTTTTTTGCACCATAATTCCCTTCTTAGGCTATTATTATGCGGCGTCGAGATGGCCGAGAAATTCATCTTTTGAATTGTGGGGCGGAATCACCGCCATGATAGAGCCGATCGTAAACATGCTGGTGGGGTTGTATCTGCTTCATGAAAGTTTTCCTGAAACGTGGCTCTACGTCGTGATAGTTCTAATGGGCATTGCGATTCTGATGAAGTATCTGAGCGAAACTGATTCTCAGGTCCACAGCCTGATATTTATCACCTCCAGGCCTAATTACTCCAAGATGATAATGAAGGAGGCTTACTGCATTAAAAGCGTGAAAAATGTAAAACTTCTGCTTGGAAAATATGATTTTATGGTAGAAATTCTTTCAAGCTCGATGAAGGATTTCAATGATGTCGTTGCAAATAAAATAGCAAGGTTGCCAGGCCTGATAAGTTATTCCGTAAACAATATCGTCAGCATAAGCAGGAACAGTTCAATTCCGGACGCGGAAAAGGGCATGCCGGCAAACAAGCGCAATAAAACAACAGCATAGAAAAAGGACATGTCTATGGCGGTCAAGATGGCTGTATTGATGAAAATAAAAAACGGAAGCATGAAATCCGTGATAGATTCCTTGGCGGAAATTCCAGAAGTGACAAAAATTTCATCAATAACAGGGGATTATGATATTTTGCTCGATATCGAGGTCGAGAAACCTGAACAGCTCCAGAGCATATATCTAAAAAAAATAGATCATATCCCTGGAATTATTGAAATCCATTCCCAGTTTGTTTTATCAGAATGGGAGAAATAGAAGAGGCCTACGGACATGATAAAAATATTAAGCCTGTTGACAACCAGAATAGACAGGACCGAAGAAGTCATTGAAGAATTAAGGCGGATACCTCAGGTAAAAGAATTGTTTTTCATAACTGGCAAATATGACATAGCCCTGATAATCGGAGGCGCTTCAAGCTACGAAATTTATTCCGTTTTCACAAATGATATTGACGCCATTGATGGCATCATATCCTCCGAGTCCCATCTGATAATGGACCATCTCGATATAAATAAGGAAAATCCGTCAGGCGAAGATACGCCGTGAGATCAGACGGAACACGGGACGGAACAGTCCCGTGCGGTTTTTTCTTCCTGATCGTGCACGGTGCAATATTCACGAACGAGATGGATATTGGGTTCGCTCATGATATATCTTGTTAAAGGCTAAAAAAGGGTGAAGGGCAGGATACTTCACCCGCCGGAAGAAGCCTCCGAAGCCGATGGAGCTTCCACGCTTTCCATCGCACTAATTAGAGCCTGTCAACAAAAAACTGTTTTGGAAAATTTGATTTCGCCACGGGTGGCAGACCGCCTGGAAAGTCCTCCTCTTGATGCAACTTCTCGCGTCCGTGAACGGAGAACCGGGATGGAGACGTTTCATGTCTCGCGAACTCACACCAGACTCCAAGGCGCGAAGAATCCTATCGAGAACTTCGTCTCCGTTCTTCGCCGCCCGGTAGCTGAGCAAAATCTCCTCCCGCTCCCCACCATCGGCCTTGCGCCGGACGCGAGGCCGCCTCACGCTCTCTTCGTTCCCATTCAAGACAATGCTTCCACGAGCGCTGCCGGCGCGTCTAAACTCGGTGCCATCTCTCGGATGATACAGCCCTCCGCACAACTCCTCCATCTCGGCGAACATGACCGAAAAAAAACAGCCTCCCTCGTCATCTCACTGACGCAATTGCGGAAAACTTCCCCGACTTCGCTCAACGACGCTTGACGCAACAACTCCAGCATGCTATCTTGCCTCATGATGATGCTCTCCTTTCTTTTGGTTTTGTAAACAATCTTAATAGAGTAGGAGCCATCATCATTTCAAATTTTAACAACGCAAGGGGCACTGCCTGTGCTGGGATTTGCCTTTTGTTGATCAAAAATTGAGAGATGAAAACGCCGTTGCGATTGCTGAATATCTGAAAGAAAAAAAGGAAGAATCCGACTGGCATCTGATGTATAGTTCGCCTCTGCCTAAAGAGCTGCACCAAACAACATTTATCACCGACAGAGCGATGGATTTCATCTCAAGACATACGGAAAATTCACCGGACAAACCATTTTTCTGCTTCGTGTCATACGTTGATCCCCATGATCCTTATGACCCTCCGGCGCCTTATGACACGATGTTTTCCCCGGATGAAATGCAGGAGCCTTTACCCCCGGCATGGATTCAGCATGGCAATGATATCCTTAGAGAATCCCGGAAGTTCTGTAATTACGAGTCCATCGCCGACAACCCTCAAGCCGTGAAAAAACTCAGAGTGCTTTATCACGGTTCAATTCGTTTTATTGATGACCAGATTGAGCGGATTGTCAAGCTCGTCGCCCAACGCAATCTCGCCGAGAATACAATCATTGTCTTCACAACGGATCATGGCGACATGATCGGCGATCACGGTCTCATCACCAAGGGTGTCAAATTCTTTGACAAGGGAATCCGATGCCCATTGATTGTTTACGGAAAGAATGTAAAAACCGGGATAAGCGGACGGCTGGTGTGTTCGCTGGATTTGTTTCCGTCTTTTTGCGATTTCGCGGAGATACCCGAAGCAAATCGCCCGCCTCTCGAAGGTAAATCATTTGCGCAGGAATGCTGCGGGAACGAAAACGATGATTGCTGGCCGGAAATCACGGTGGAATCACCGTATCAG
>JAGVIF010000194.1 GCA_020056205.1 Lentisphaeria bacterium
ATAAGTTCAGCAAAGGACGGGGTTTGCTGAACTTATACCTTGCGAGCCCTCCGATGGCATCTGCAACGGCGCGGTTTATGAGTTCTGCAATTGGCTCAATAAACAATGTGGGTGAATCCGAAAACCGGCAAAAAAACATGAAAATATATATTTCCCGCTTGATTTTGGCGGCTTTAAGAGTAAATTTCTCGGCTTTTTATTTTTTATCAACAACATAGAAAACAGGACGGGTAAAGTCAATTTATGAAGACATATCTGGCAAAACAAGGCGAAGTAAAAAGAAACGCTGTTCTATTTGACGCCGCCGATCAGGTGCTTGGAAGGCTGGCTGTGAAAATAGCAAACGCTTTGAGGGGAAAAGATCGCGTTACATTTACGCCGCATATTGACACCGGGGCGTTCGTAGTGGTAATCAACGCGGAAAAAGTCAAACTTACGGGAGCCAAAGAGGAGAAAAAGATATATCAGAGTTACTCCGGATACAGGAGCGGATTGAAAGAGGTCGCAGCAAAGGATGTCCGCAAAAAAAATCCCGAAAGACTCGTCAGGGACGCAGTATGGGGAATGCTTCCTCACGGCAGACTTGGCAGGGCGCAGTTTAAAAAACTCAGAATTTATGCCGGCGGGGAACATCCGCACGCCGCCCAAAAACTTGAAACTGAAAAAACTAAAGGGGAAAATTAAAAAATGAGCGCTCAAAAATCTCAAATTCTCGCGAGCGGAAGAAGAAAATGCGCCGGCGCCTCCGTCCAGATGAAACCCGGAATGGGAAAGATAAAGGTCAACGGAAAACCGTTTGAAGCGTATTTCACAACCGAAGCGCTGCGCGGATACATCAGCCAGCCTCTCCAAGTTACCGAAACTCTCGGGCATGTTGACATAGACGCCACCGTCAGGGGAGGGGGGATGTCAGGACAGGCCGGAGCGTTGAGATTCAGCATAGCGAGGGCGTTGATTAAAAAAGACGAAAACCTGAGGCCTGTGCTCAAAGGCAGCGGAATGCTTACGTGTGACGCAAGGGTAAAGGAAAGAAAAAAGACCGGCCGTCCCGGAGCAAGAAAACGCTTCCAGTTCTCAAAACGTTAAAATTCATTTTTGAAAATGTCGAAATACGGAATCGCTGTTGTGGGAGCTTCCGGATATTCCGGAGAGGAACTCCTCCGCCTCCTGTTAAGGCATCCGGACTGCGAAATTCGCATAATCACATCCCGGCAGTACGCGGGCAAAGCAATCTCGTCTGTTTTTCCGCGTTTCTCTTCAATATCGGAGATTGTTTTCTCAGAGCCTGATACTGCGAAAATCGCAAAAGAATGTCAGTTCGCGTTTCTCGCTCTGCCGCACGGCCTTGCCAGTGAATTTGCCCGTCCTCTGCTGAAATCCGGGGTGAAAGTTCTGGATTTAAGCGCCGATTTCAGAATAAAGAACACTGAAAAATACAAAGAATATTATAAAGAGGAACATCCCGCCCCTGAACTGCTTGCGAAGGCAGTCTACGGCCTTCCCGAAATATACAGGGACAAAATAAAGGAAGCGAAGATAGTCGCATGTCCGGGATGTTATCCGACCAGCGTGATAATTCCTCTCTATCCGCTTTTGCGCGCGGGGCTTCTAAACACCGGCAAAATTTTCGTGTCAAGCATGAGCGGCGTAAGCGGAGCCGGCAGAAAGGTTGAACTGCCTTATATCTTCCCGGAATGCAGCGAGAGCCTGAGGTCTTATTCGCCGGTCAAACACAGGCATTTGCCGGAAATAGAGCAGGAACTTTCGTCTGCGGCAGGAGAAGAAATCGCCATATCTTTTGTTCCCCATCTTGTTCCGGTGAACAGAGGAATAGTTTCAACGATTGTGGCGGAAGTTTCGGACAAATTTTCAAATGAGAATCTTGACAAAGCTCTTTCCATCTATAAGAACAATCCTTTCGTCAGAGTAATGCCGAAAGGACTGCTTCCGGACACCAAGAACGTGCTTATGAGCAACTTTTGCGACGTGTCGTACACGTTCGACGAGCACACCCGCAGGCTTATAATCTCGTCCTGCATAGACAATCTCACCAAGGGGGCGGCAGGACAGGCGATCCAGTGTTTCAACATTATGCTCAATATTGATGAAAAAACAGCTTTGATTTATACTCTATAAGGCTGAAAATTGCGCATAGACGAGTTAGATTGCGGATTGGATTTTTTCGTTCCGACTGATGGGCGATATGAATATCGTCCGAAGAAGGAACGGGAAAATACG
>JAGVIF010000539.1 GCA_020056205.1 Lentisphaeria bacterium
AAAACAGGCTGGAAAGTATGGAATCCACCCGTCCCGTCTTCATGCGGTTGAAACGGATTTTTCAGAAATTGGCCAGAAATTCATCTTTAGAAGTCATCGGTGCCAGTATAAATTAATCATTTGTTATCAATCTGATATGATTATATTATTGCATTTTTCTCCGACCTTTTTTCCGTGACGTAAGCCTTCCTGAAACAAACTGGAGGCTCAACTTGAATCTATCGTCTCCCAGGCAAGCCCCGGCAGAGGTGAACATATCCTTTTCGTCATCATCCTCGCCGCTGTTTATGTAGGCCATGCGCTGTTGATCCCGCGATTGAATACATTATACACGCAATGCGACGCTGAGCGCGTGGGCTGAGAGGCCTTCAGTTTCCGCCATCGCCAAGATTGCGCCGCTTTCTTTTCTCAAGGCTTCTTCATCATATTTAATCAGACTTGTCCGGTGAAAAAATTGCTCCACTGACAATCCGCTAAAAAATTTCGCTGTTCCGCCAGTCGGAAGGACGTGGCTCGGACCGGCAACATAATCTCCAACCGATTCCGGAGCCCATTGTCCGATGAATATTGCCCCTGCGGAGGATATTTTTGACGCTATCGTTTCCGGATTGCGGCACATTATTTCGAGATGTTCCGGCGCATATTCGCCTGCTATTTTGGCCGCAGTCAAAAGATCAGATGCGACGACGAGAAATGTATTTTTTTCTATCACATTTTCCAGGGCTTTGGAAGATTTGATTTTTTTGGAAAGCAATAATATTAATTTTTCGACTTTTTCAACGAGGTCTCTGTCTGTGGAAAGAAGAACAGCCTGTTCGTTGCCGCTGCCGTGTTCAGCCTGCGAGAGCAAGTCGGCGGCTATGAAATCAGGGTTCGCGGAAGAATCAGCGATTATCATTATCTCCGAAGGGCCGGCAATCATGTCAATGGCAACGTCGCCGTAAACCATTTTTTTTGCCGCAGTTACGTAAGCATTTCCTGGTCCGACGATTTTTTCGACCTTTTTTACAGTGTCCGTTCCGTATGCGAGCGCCCCTATGCCATAGACGCCTCCCAACCTGTATGCGTCGGTTACTCCCGCCGATTTCATGGCGAAGAGAAGAGCCGGATGTATTCCCCTCTTGGAAGGAGGAGTTATCGCAACTATTTCTTTGACTCCCGCGATTTTCGCAATTGCCGCAGTGTGCACTGCGGTCGAGATGAGAGGAGCTGTTCCGCCGGGGACATAAACTCCGATTCTCTTCAACGGGGAAAACTTTTCTCCAAGCACAACGCCTTTTCTCGGAGAGAATTTCCAGTTTTTTGGAATTTTCCGTCTTGCAAACTCCCTGACATTGTCAACGGCAAATTCAATATGTTTCTTTAGCGATGATGGAATTTTGCGGCAAGCCTGGGACATTTCTTTTTCGGTTATCCTGAAATCGGACGGCGACATTTTAACGCCGTCGTAAATTTTTGCGAAATTCGCAAGCGCGGCGTCTCCTTTGCTCTTCACTTCGGTCAATATTTTTTTTACATTTTCTTCTATGTCAGGCGGATACGCCCTTCTTTCGAAAAGAGCGGAGAGACAGGTTTCGCCGTTTTTCTTTTTCGTCAAATCAATTATTTTCATTTCCGTTCTCTATTTGCGGCGCAGGTTTATTTTGAACCCGGTTTTACAAGGGGGATGTCGTTGGCGCAGAGAGGGCATTCATCTTTTGTCCAAGTCCGGACATGCAGCTTGAGAAGGCTGTGAAACGGCACATCGAACTTGGCGTCCCCCCCGCTTCTGTCAACTATCACGGCGAGCGCCAAAACTTCGGCGCCGCAGGCGCGGACAAGGTCTATAGTCTGCCGTGAGCGTCCGCCCTTTGTGACAACATCTTCCGCGACGACAACCTTTTCTCCTTTTCCGAGAGAAAATCCTCTTCTCAATACGAGATTGTCATTTTCTTTTTCCGCGAAAATCGCGCGGGCGCCGACGGCTCGCGCAAACTCATGCCCTACGATAAGCCCTCCGACTGCCGGAGATATAACTGTTTCGGGATTATCTTTGAGATTAATCTGTTCGGCAAGATTTCTGCACAAGGCCTCCGCGTGTTTCGGATATTGAAGAACGAGCGCGGCCTGGAAGAATTTGTCGCTGTGAAGTCCGCTTCTTAGGAGAAAATGCCCCGAAAGCAGGGCTCCGCATTTTTCAAAAGTTTTAAGTATATCCATATTTGGGCATAACGGTTTTACAGTAAAAAAAATCCCACGCTAAAGCTGTGAACTCCAACAAAATCAGTTTTAAGTTTTCTACTTCAGAGTAGCGCGGGCCTATTTGACCCGCGACTATCGGGTCAAATAGAACCGAGTTACTTAGACGGAAAACCTTAACTTAGCGACATTCGGGGCAGAGTTCTATTCATTTCCGATTTCAAATTTTTCGTCATAGGGACACAAGGGACACAAGGGACACAAAATTTTTTCCATTGGCATTCGATACCGATTCCGACTCCGATTAAGTTTCTTATTGATAAAACACCGAGACGCAGGCGCTCGGGGTAGGACGCTGTCTTCTCCTTTGAAACTTCACCACCGATGAACACTGATTTTATCAATTTAGTTTCATTTTGATAAAACTGCGAAAATCGCAGTAGGACGCTGACTTCTTTTCTTATTCTTTTTTGCCGTCATCCCGTAATGCCGTCCTGCTGTTTATTGGCTCTGTATGGTTCCCATTCCGGCTCGTTGTTGAAGATCCAATCGTAATATTTTTTTTCTTTTAGTAAAGAAGCCGATTTCCCGTCAACTATCACTACGCATTTAGGATGCAGTTGAAGAGCTGAGGCTGTTACCATTGAAGTTATCGGGCCTTCCACCGCTTTTGCCAGCACTTCCGCCTTCGATGATCCGGTTACAAGACAAATTATTTTTTTTGCCTCAAGTATTGTTCCGACTCCCATTGTTATAGCGCGGCGTGGCATTTCGGATGGATTTTCAAAAAGCGGCGAATTTTGTTCTATTGTTGAAGGGGTCAATGCCTTAACCCTTGTTCTTGACTGCAGAGAGGAAAGAGGCTCATTGAATCCTATATGCCCGTCGCGGCCTATTCCGAGAAGTTGTAAATCTATCCCTCCGAATTCTCTTATTTTTTTTTCATATTCCGCGCATTCGGCGGAAAGGTCTTCGGCTGTTCCATTTGGCAGAAATGTGTTTCTTTTGTCTATGTTTATCTTGTCGAAAAAATGGTGATTCATATAATGCCTGTATGAACCTTTGTGCGTTGCCTGTATGCCGACGTATTCATCAAGGTTAAATGTCTTGGCGAGAGAAAAATCCACTCCGTTTTCCCTATTTGTTTCCGATAGAAAAGCATAAAGCCTTTCCATTGTCCTGCCGGTCGCAAGGCCAAGAACGGTGTGAGGCTTGGCAAGCAATGCGTGAACTATGAGAACCGCCGCGAGCTTAGTCGCTGATTCAGTGTCCGCCCTGATTATTATTTCCATATATTATGTTTTCTATTGAGAATATGTTTCAACGATTTTCATCTTACAGAATACCTCTCCTTTATTTCCTGTTCAATGCGTCTATGAGATATTTCGACGTATCCGCGAACAATTTCTGCTCCTATTCCTTTTCGGTTATGTCGGACAGCTGCTATTATTGAGGTTCCTGTTCCTAAAAACGGATCAAATACATTAGTCATTGATAAAACAAGCCTCTCAATCAATCCAACCGGGAATTGACAGGGATGTTCTGTTTTTTCTACGTGATTACTTTTAACATTTGGAATAATCCAAAGATCGCCCGGATTTTTTCCTAGCGGATTGCATGAGTACTTTCCAGCATTGGGTCCCTTGAAATATTTTTTTCCGGGATACTTCTGGGGTATTCTCACGGGGTCTAAGTTGAAAACATAATCATTCGGAGGGATCATAAGTTATAAAATTTTTTTGGCTCCGAATAGGACATTTTTTCGGCGAGTTCAATCGCTGCGCACAGAGGCATTTGCCCTTTCCCGACCATTTCTCCGAGCACGTCGGACAAAACTCTTCTAAACACCTCAAATCTTGAGCCATATGAGAGAAGTTTTCTCGAGTCTGAAACCATTCCTGCGAAATTCGCAAAAAGGTCAACGCTGCCTATGTATTCGAGTTGTCTCTTCATTCCTATTGGAGTGTCGCAGAGCCACCATGCCGCCCCAAGCCTTACCTTGGAGCCAAAAGTTCTCGCTATAGTTGCCAAAGTGGCTTGGTGCCCCGGTTCGAGACAATATAGCACAATTTTCAACTTGTCATCAAATCTGTTGAGGAAAGAGCGCAGAGGGGACAAAATGTCTATGAAATGATCCGACACATCTCCGCCGGCGTCGGGTCCGATATTGTTGAAAATGCTGTCCCTTACGTCTCTTACCGCTCCGATGTGTATCTGAAAAACCCAGTTTTTTGATGCGTCAAGCCCGGCCATTTCGCCGAATATCCAATTTATGTAAACCTTGGCCTCATCTATCGAAGGGATTACTCCTGTTTTTGCCATTTTGAATATTTTTTCAGCAGTATCTTTATTCCCTATTCCCGTTGGCGGCGCTTGAACGCCGTGGTCGCTTGCAACGCATCCGTGCGCCGCAAAATAGTCATGCGATTGTTTAAGAACTTCCATGAGCTTATCCAGATTGTCTATTTCCGCGTTGAATTTTTTTTCAAGGGAATAAAGATAGTCTTTCCAGTTCTTCGATCTTATGTTCATTATTTTATCGGGGCGCCACGTCGGGTGAATAAAAATCTTTTGCGCCTGTTCATTCATTCGGGCGTGATGTTTGAGGGTGTCAACGGGGTCATCGGTTGAACACATCGTTTCAACGGCTATTTTTTTCAGCAGAGCCTGCGGTCTGGCGCCTTTTTTCTGAAGCGCCGCGGATGCCTTGTCCCATATCTTGAGTCCGTTTTCGGGGCTGATGATATCGTCTATCCCGAGATAGCGCCTTAAATCAAGGTGTATCCATTCATAGACCGGATTTCCCGCTATTTCAGGAAAGACCGATGCCATTTTGAGCCACTTTTCCTTGGGCATCGCGCCGCCACTTATGTATTTTTCCGGCACATTTCTCTTTCTGAGGACTTCCCACACGTAGTGGTCGGTCGCTGCGAAAAGTTGCCACGGATCGGAAAAGTTCTTGTTGTCCGCGATTTCGGCGACATTGGCATGATTGTGCGGATCAACAATTGGAAGAGATTTTATCTCTTTATAAATTTTTTTCGCCGAGGCATTTGAAAGAAGATATTTTCTCTCCGAGAGAAAATTTTTCATAAATATCCCCGTGTTTTGTGCGCATAAATTATTTTTTTTCAATAACTTTTCTTATGTCTTCCGGAATCTCGTTATAGTTCTTGTATTGTTTTCTCTTTCCGTCAACTATTACGTTATACACGCTCGACATTCTGTCCATTTTTTCAATTTCACTTATATGTTCTTTCAGTTCATCAGGCATTTCGTCTTTTGAATCAAATATCATATATTCTCCGTCGTGCTTGATGATATAATGCTGTTGGGGAGCTTTTTTGCTGATTGGCATTGTGTGGGATACATTATTCTCCTTGCAATCAAGGAACTTTGCCTGCGCCGAAGCGCTTTTGTCTGTTTGTTTCTTGCCGAGGCCAAAAAATTTTCTTATAAAGTTCATAAGGCAACACCGATTTTATTTTGTTTGGCAGTTACTCTAATATCAATGGGCTGAAAAGTCAAGGGCGGAGATAGTTTTTCGCTTAAGCAAAGCCTATTAAAATAAATTTACCCGTTGATTTTTCCCCAGTAAGGATGTATTGTTGTCCTCGTTAACTTACAGGCGGGCAGTGTCCGCAACCCAAAAGAACAAAAAAAGGGTTCAGCGTTCAGGGTTCAACGGAGAAAGGGAAAATGAACATCGAACATTCAACATTGAACATCCAACATCGAATGAAGAAAA
>JAGVIF010000033.1 GCA_020056205.1 Lentisphaeria bacterium
ACCAACCACCACGATTACAAACAATGAGAATGTCGCCTCCCTTGAGAAGGCCGGACGCAGGCACTTGAAAATCTTTCCAATGTTTTCTTCCATTATTTTCATTTCTCCGCTTGATTTGACATTGAGACTATGCTATATAGCATAATCCAAATAAAAAAGGAGTCAAAAGTCGGTCCGGTGATGCGCGGTACGGTCGTGGTAATAGGGACAAGGAACAAACAGCCCTACTTCTCGTTGAACAAGGACAAGAGGACGCGCCTCATCTATCTTGGCAGAAGAAGGGAGGGGCTGGCAGGGGAGTATTCGGAAAACTACAGGAGGATCTTGAATCTCGTTGAAGAAATGACTATCTTGAACATGGAGTTTTTAAAGGAAATTTAACACAGAGAACCTTTGACTGTGGAGATTCACTATGTATCATAAAGAACTTGCGTTAAATTCAGTTGATTGAACCGCAAAACTTTGGATATTCCGTGTTCGATATGGCATAGAATATGCGGTGGAAAGGGGGGCGCTGAGCGCTGAGCAAGGGCGGAAATAAGAGGGGTTTTATGAAAGAGCATAGAAAATATTCGGATTTCACCTTGATAGAATTGCTTATCATGATTGCCATACTCTCTATTCTATTTTCTTTGTTCTTGCCTCTGCTCGCCAGATCAAAAGAGCACGCCTATATCACGGTATGCATGAATAATCTGCGCCAAGTTGCCACGGCCTTTCAAACTTATATCCAAGACTACAACGGAGAAATGCCGATAACTGAGTATTGGTTGGATGATTTTGAGCCCGTCTACAGCTATGTGAAATCATCTAACGCTATATTTACCTGCCCAAAAACGGGAACAAAGCCTGGAAGTGTCTGGGACGCGGAAAATAATCTCAGGAACGGCGATTTTAACCGCGGAGGGAATATAACCGATATTGAAAAAAATAATAACTACAACAACGGACACGGCAATAATCCTTATCACTTTGACATAAGCAATCCCTCTCCACAAACTCAAGCCGTTGTCGCGGCAAAAAAATCAGCGCGATTAGTATATGAGAAACGTTGGAACAATCACCTCGACGGTCAATTTTTTAATGTTGTCTATATTGACGACGGTCATTATGAAAAAGAGTATAATGGCGTTACGGCATACTGGACGCTTGACGACCGCGGTTGGATTGAGACAAGCCTTGACCCGTTCCCGATCTATTAACCCGAATCCGCAGCGGATTCAGGATATAGCATGCCGCGCGGTCACGGGGAGTTTTGCAATCGGCTCTATCAAGTAATAGAGCTCAACCTTTGCTTTCGGAGTCGCTATCGGAACCGGTATCGTCTCTGGGGTTCATGTTTGAGCCCGATAGCGGTTCCGACACCGACTCCGACGCCAATAAAATCTCCAAAATCTATCACTATCACTAGCTACACAAAAGACTGAGGGATTAGATTGCCAACCCCGCGCGCCAACATACACTTGATTTCTCTTCTTGACAAATAAAAAAAATGATTTATACTCACGTCAGCAATGGATATTGTGCTATAAGTTCAGTAAACTCCGTCCTTTTACTGAACTTATACAATGTACGAACTGCGATGCGGTTCATTTTTATTTGAAGAAATTGTATTGACTAAATTCTGCCTGTCGTTATCTTTAGGACACGTCATAATCATAAATCTTTAAAAAAAAGGGGGGAGCAATGGGAACGAAAGGGATTGAAATCGTTGACATGAACGTCAAGGAACTCATAAAAGTATTAAACAAGGCGTTTTCTGATGAATGGCTTGCTTATTATCAGTATTGGATAGGGGCGAAAATCGTAAAGGGCCCTATGAAAGAGGCTGTCATCGCCGAACTTACACAGCACGCCGCTGATGAGTTGAGACACGCCGACATGATCTCAATGAGAATAATACAGCTCGGCGGAACTCCGGTGACAAAACCGGAGGACTGGTATAAAAACACGAATTGTGGATATGACGCGCCTGACAATCCGTTTGTCAAAAACGTCCTTGAGCAAAACATCAAAGGAGAGCAGTGCGCCATCGTCACCTATAAAAAACTTATAAATCTGACGGTCAACAAGGATCCGGTGACATCCAACATCGCCCTGCAAATTCTCCAGGACGAGGTTGGGCACGAAGAAGACCTTCAGGCTGAAATGGAAGATCTTGAAGTCATGCTTCAAATAAAATCGAGAAAATAAAAACGGCGCATCTGCGGTAAATATTTACTGCAGGACTTGTCTGCGTGCCTGCCTGAGCGAGGACGCTCGCGGTCAGGCGGACACCTGCCTGCCGTCCCAGCGGGGCAGGCGGGCATTTACCCGTGTTGCTCAAGTTCTTTGATGATTGCCTCGTAATTTCGCATGGCGTTCAGAGAAAGCGTTCTGCCGTATGGGCTGGCTGAAGGTTGCAGAACAAAGCCGCGTCCGTCTTTGGCGCGGCCTTCGGTGATGGCAATTCTAACCTTTTCTCGGAATGCCGACTCTGGCAAATTTTCGATATCGCTGGCCTCAAGATTGCCGAACAATACCAGATCCCGTCCACAAGCCTGGTGCACGGCGGATAGTTCCATGTCCCCCTGCGGCGGCGGTTCGATTGGGTCAAGTCCGTCGCATCCTGTCTCCACAATGAATTCAAGGATTCCCCGCAAGCGTCCATGTGAATGAATTCGCACGAAACCCTGGTGCCTGTGAATTATTTCTGTCATAATCCGATCATAGCCGACAACATATTTATAAAAAAGTGAAGGAGGCAGATAAGGAGGGCTGGCATATTCCGGCCCACATATTCTCCAGAAGCGCCCCGGCATGGCGGCGGCGATTTTTTCAGTCCGCCAGTAGAGGTAGCGCGCGGCTCTATCCAGGGCCTGTTGAAACAAGTCGGGTTCTGTCATAGCAATAATAGTGTAGGTTCCCATGTCCATCATCTGGGCGATCAGGCAAAGTGGGTCCGGTGTTCCTATCAGGACGACTCCATGTTCGCCGATCCGCGCTTCCAAATCCAATGCCGGCACAATATCCGCTTCGCCTATCAAATCAAACTCCGGCAGTTCCAGCCAACTTTTAAAGTCATCCAAATCTTTGATCAGGTGTTCGGTGCACCAGGATGTGTCAATATCCCGCTCGACTACGTGGCGCGAAGTTAAAGTCTTAGCGCCGACACGGAGGCCTGTTATCGTTTCTCTGATCTCTTCATTTTGGGAGACTGACACTGTCAGCAAATGATGCGGCATGAGGTCTACCGTTACGCCCTGATGACGAATATCAATGCCGAAATTGGCCATGACATCCGTCTTTTCACGGGCTAACTGCAAGAGAGGCCGCCAGCTTGGGTGGCTGTAGATATTGAATGGATCCGGATTGTCCGGATTCTGCGTGAATCCATCTATTTCATAAAAATTTACCGGAATCCGATCAACCGGCCGTCCGGTTGCTATCGCCTGCAATCGTTCTTTTCCAAACATTGTTCCTGCTCCTATTTTAAAGGAATGACTCAAGTTCTTGCATTGAGGAATATCCTGGTGACTTCTTTTTTGATTTGCCTCTCGGTCCAGTCAGTGTGAACCATGCGAAGGCCAGCGGCTTTCAGTTCCCTTGCGGCGTTGTAGAGACCAAAAGCTATTTCCAGCTTTTTCTGAGGAGACATTTTTTTGTATATCTCCAACTGTGTTTTGCAATTGGCCCATCCAATCATCCATGGGACGGTAGTGTAGAAAAATAAGTGATTTTGCATTTTATTAGATGTAAATATTCACCGAAAGGACAGGGTTTGGTGAATATTTACCCGGAAAATCTTAACTTGGACATTGGATATTCCGTGTTCGATATTGGATATTCCGAGTTTATTTTTCCTGATTTCATCGCATTCTTTTCCTTGTTATAAATTTGCCGGAGATAGAAATTTCATGAAAATTTATCTATCAGCTCGTTTACCTGTTTGATTGACTTAATTCCCTGCGAGGCGGTCGGATGGGTTAATGACGCCGCCGCGACTCCGCTCCCGAATTTCAGAATACTCGCGACGGATTCGCCGTTGTGTATCTGATAAAGGGCTCCGGCGCAGAAGGCGTCTCCTGCGCCAACCGTTCCTTTGATAAATCCTGAGGGGAGTCTCAGCGAACTGATGGATTCGCAATGGACTTTATTTTTTTCTTTCACTGCCGCGACCGCGCCTTCGGGAAAGTGAATTAAGACCATTTTGCCTACCCCCATTTTGAGGAGGGCGGCGGAGGCTTCGGACGCATCTTTGAAGTTTATGTTTTCATCATTAAGGCGGATTTTTTTTCCGAGCACTTTTCCAGCCTCAATTTCATTGAAAATAAGATAGTCTGTGAATTTAAGCGAAGGACATACGATTTTATTAAATCTTTCGCTGTTTTCGCTTACGACATCAATGGCGGTTTCAATTCCGGCTTCTTTAAACATGGCAAGAAGTTTTCCGGCGCGGGTTCCATATTTTTTATCGGGTTGATCGAGCCTGTCGAGAAGCAGAAGGTAGCCGATAAGGCAAATTCTTCCCGTGATGTCGGCGATTTTGAAATCATCAATATCGAGAGTTGCATTTGCGCCGCGCGCATGGAAGAAAGTCCGGCGCCCGTTTGATTGAACAGTCATTACATCAGTGTAAGAGGTGCGCCGTCCATTCCTTTTGCTGAGCAGTTTCGCGCAGATTCCGTGTGTTTTGCAGTCATTCAGGATAAAATCGGCGTCATCGTCATCGCCGAGAGCGCCGATGCCCTGCAGAGGAATATTCACCCCCAGTTTCGCGAGATCAAGAAGAACGTTATACGGGCATCCGCCGTTTGTCGGGGATTCGCTTTGCAGTATGTTTGAAAGATTTCCCTCTTCCGGATAAGAATCAAGGAATTTTATTTTATCTATGATCCAGTTCCCGCCCGCGCTGATACCAGTTCGCATAATAAGCGTTTCTCCTCGTAAATATTCACCGAACCCTGTTCTTTCGGTTAATATTTACGCATAAGTTCAGTAAAAGGACAGAATTTGCCGAACTTTACCACCGCTGAACCCAAAATACAAATCTAAAAAGGCAAACGGTTGAATTGAATTTTTAGAGGACGGCGGTAGTGTCATATCAACCTAAGTTTTGCGGTTCAATCGGTCGAATTTAAACTAAGTTCTTGATAATAAACAATGTATGAACTGCAATGCAGTTCATTAAATTGTTCAAATAAGAATTCGGCTGATTGAACCCGCAAGGGTTTGAGCATTGCGGCATCTCTGCTTGTCAAGTAGAGACTTGGAGGCCACGAAGTGGCTTTAATAAAGTGGCTTCGCCACCTACACCGGTGTCTCTCCCCGAGTACCGTTGGTCTCGGGATCTTCGACTTGACCGGGCGCCTACGCCGCACTGCTCAAACGCAAAATGTAGGTCAAAAGGGGCTTTGCGTCCCGCGCGTGGATAAAAAATATTTTCAACGCAAGGAGGATAAAACATGGATTTTTCAAAGTTTTCCAAATCCGAACTTAAAAGACTTCTTGGAACGATGCGCCAAATAGCCGGGGTGAGAGAGTCTGTTCTTTCCGATGGAAAAGCGCGGGGAATGAGAATCGCCGATATCTATACCGGAAGCGGGCTGAGTTTTACGGTCGTTCCCGACCGCGGGATGGATATTCAAGAGGCGCATTACAAAGGAATTCCCTTGGCAATAATTGCGCCAACAGGTTATTCTCATCCCTCTTTTTATAATCCTGAAAACTTGGAATGGCTCAGGAATTGGGGCGGCGGACTTGTAACAGGTTGCGGCCTCACAAATGCCGGGAGTCCGGATCAATCTCAAAAATTGCCTCTTCACGGTTTCCTGTCGAACACTCCGGCGGAAAAGGTGTCAAGCAGGCAGGAATGGGTTAACGGAAAATACATTTTATCTGTCAGCGGCGAAATTCGCGAAAGCAAATTTTTCGGAGAGAATCTTCTTTTAAGGAGGACGATTTTAACTTCGTTAGGGTCGAATACAATTGAAATTACGGATGTGGTGAAAAACGAGGGATTTAAGGAAACTGCGCTTATGCTCCTTTATCACATTAATTTCGGCTTTCCATTGCTCTCTGAAAATTCGATTATCAAAGCAAAAAAACACAAAGTTGCGCCGCGCGACGAGGTTGCCGCGCGAGGTGTCGGTGAATGGTGGAAGTTTACCGGGCCGCTAAAGGATTACGAGGAACAGTGTTTTTATCACGACATTCCGGCTGATAAAGACGGTTTTGCGGTCTGCGCGCTTTCAAATCCAATCCTTGGCCTTGACTGCGAAGTAGCCTACAGAAAAAAGGAATTGCCGTTTTTCACGGAATGGAAAATGACAGGCGAGGGGGAATATGTCGTAGGATTTGAGCCGGCGAATTGTCATGTCGAAGGACAGACAAACGAAAAAAACAAATTCAAATCGCTCAAGATCATCAGGCCCGGAGAAATCTGTGAATTCAAACTTAAAATCACTGTCATCGAAAATAAAAAGTCAAAAAAAAGACAAGAGTAAAAATTCACCGAACCCTGCCTGCCTGTGCGTGTCCGCACACAGACAGGTCCTTTCGGTGTACATATTCAGTGAACTATGTGTTGCTCGCAGCCGCTTTCATCAAAGACGGAAGGTAAATATTCACTAACCTCCTCAAATCCCCTGCGATGCTCTTGCGGAGTCAGGAGCATTTTCCTTGTTGGGTATTTTCTTAATTGGTTTTACATTATAATCTTCAAATTCATCTATAGTAAAGTCAAGATATAATATGCTTAAAAAAAAGCCTTGTCTCAATGCTGTTTTCTTTTCGGGTGTAATCACAGCATGCCAATTATTATCTGTTCCGAATAAAGTAACTGTGTATGAGTTATTTCCACCTTTGATCTTCCATAAATAATTCTTATTCAAAAAAGTTTCTACTTCATTTTTTGATTCAAGTTCTCCCATCATATGAGCAATTACTTCAAGTTTATATTTAATTGCATTCCCGCAGCCATGAGTGCGTGGAAGTATAAGGATGTGCATATACTAGGCATTTACGAAAGCAATAACTAAATAAAAAATGGTGTACCATACATTTATTTTTTCGTCATACAGAAAAAATAAACTTCGCGTAATCCCTAAAACTGCAAAAATAACAATTAATGCCAA
Source organism: Lentisphaeria bacterium (assembly GCA_020056205.1). Taxonomy (GTDB): domain Bacteria; phylum Verrucomicrobiota; class Lentisphaeria; order Victivallales; family GWF2-50-93; genus JAGVIF01. Next base: position 7,116 of record JAGVIF010000033.1, read on the forward strand.
TACCACGCTGATGATAACGGCAGAATTATATGATATCAAAAAGCATGGAATAAGTAAAATCCAGCTAATTGCTATGGGAACTAAAGGATTTACGTTGCTAAGTTTGATCATTTTTTTATGCCAAACGTCAGAGCCAATTGCAAAAGTCAAAACCAGCGCCGATGAAGGAGATTGTGAAATTCAGACGAGCCACAAAACCGGAGGCATACCCAAAGCGGTATGTCGAG
>JAGVIF010000301.1 GCA_020056205.1 Lentisphaeria bacterium
ATAAGTTCAGCAAAGGACGGGGTTTGCTGAACTTATACCTTGCGAGCCCTCCGATGGCATCTGCAACGGCGCGGTTTATGACTTTTGCAACTGGCTCGACTGCCTAGAGCGCGAAAAGATGCTCGTTGCGGTAGTTGCCCTCCAGCGCCGCCGCGATCTCCTTCTTGTTCGCGCGTACTCTCGGGTCCCTCAGTTCGGCCAGCGACATGGGGTCCCGTTCGCCAGCTATTATCCGTTCTATTATCATTGTCCCGGTTTTGCCCGTGATGTCGGAGACGGCCTTGTCAAGGCGAAGATTCATCTGCTGAAGAGCCTTCTGCATGCGTTGCACGTGTGCGGCAACTTCCTCGACAAGCACGGCGCGATGCCGGGTCAGTCCGCGAAGCTCGCAAATCTTGTCCGATGGACGGAAGTATCCCTGAAGAAGGCCATACGAACGCAACCTCTGTATTCATTGGCAGTCATATATATCCGTCTTGGGACGCCCGGCAACACTCTTCAGATGACGCGCATTAACAAGCGCTACTTCGAATCCTTCCTTTTCGAGAAACTCGTACAGCGAAATCCAATATACGCCGGCCGATTCCATCGCCACGCTTGACACGCGGCATGCGCGAAGAAAGCCAGCCAGCTCGCGGAAGTCGCTGGTGTAGACCCCGAAGCGCCTCACATTCTCTTCCGCGCGGTCAGACGGAACACATACCCAGCGCTCTTCCGAACCGAGATCCATTCCTGCCGCATCATGATTGATTTTCGCTATTTCCGATGTGACTCTCATTTTTCCGCTTGATTTAGCGGTCTCACGCTTTAAATTCTTGCCGTTCATTTAGGCCTCCTTTGGTTTTGTTGGTTTTGGAAACAAAACATAGCCAGAGGAGAGCCCTTTAACAGTTTCTTATTGATAAAACTGCGCAAAGCGCAGTAGGACGCTAATTTCTAAATTTTTGTATGTCCCTTGTGTCTCTGCGGTGAAGGATCTAAAATCGGAAATTGGAAACCATGCAAATAATTGATTTTCTGATCGGGCTGCCGGCTTTTGTCAAGGTGTCGCTGTCATTTGCCGGCATTCTTGCCGCCTACCGTTGCGGGATTCCACTGGGCTGGTCAATTTTAATTCATTCTCTGCTTTTATCGCTGTGGACCGGCGCGGGGACACAGGTGTTTCTCTGGCAGGCGCATGGGTTCGCGCGTCCCGAAAATTATCTATTGCTTGCGGCTATTGTTCTGCTCTTGTTTTTAACTGAGGCTCTGAATGCGACGGGACGGATGGAGAGGACGGTGAACGCGCTCAAACGTTATCTGTCAAATCATCGTATGCTTATCGGCGGACTGCCAGCCCTTATCGGCCTCCTGCCGATGCCGGGAGGGGCGTTGGTATCGGCGCCGCTGGTGGGCTCGGTTGACAGCAACAATGAGATAGCCCCTCCGCTGAAAGTGGCTATTAATTATTGGTTTCGCCACATCTGGGAATACTGGTGGCCGCTTTATCCGGGAGTCATTGTGGCTATTCGTTACTGCGGCCTGCCGCTTGGAATATATTTTGTGGTTATGACGCCGTTCACCGCAGTGGCTGTGCTCTCGGGGTATTTTTTTATCCTTCGGCGCGTTCCAAACCAGATGTCGTGGAAAAAAAACGGCGGAGGAGAACGCCTTGAGCTTCGGGCGGTGTCGGCTACGCTCGGCCCTATCGGCATCCTTGTAGGCATATCAGTTTTAGGGTCAATCTTCCTGCCGCGCATAGGCGCGCCGGCAAAGACAGCGAACCTTGTCGCCATGCTTGCCGGACTGTGCGTTTCATTGTCAATCGTATTTGGCGGCAATCTGAAAGCGCTCAGAACCTCCCTGCGTCTCTTTCGCAACCCGCAGATATACTCAGTGATGTTCGTCGTTGTGGGCGTGTTGGCATTTTCGGAAGCGCTCAAACTGCCGGTTGACGCGGCCGGCGCGACGTTGGTATCGCTGATGCGGGATGAATTTATCAGCAACGGGGTGCCTATTATTATTGTGATTATGCTTTTGCCTTTTATTTCAGGCGTGGTAACGGGGCTTGCCGTGGGATTTGTCGGAGCGAGTTTTCCGCTGGTGTTCGCGCTCATAGGCGACTCGCCGTCGTTAAACACTCTTATCGCAACAACAGTGTTCGCATACACGTTCGGTTACATAGGGATGATTTTATCGCCCATCCACCTTTGTTTCGTCGTAACAAACGAATATTTCAAAACCCGCCTTTTTCATGCGTATCCCTATCTGCTTGGACCTATTCTGTCAATATTAATCGCCGCGCTGATTATGAGCGGAACTTTCTATTTCTTGTCCCTGAATCCGTGAAGGATTTGATGATTGAGAGGTTGGAAGTGCGAAAGGTGAAAGGGAGTTGTTTTTATTCTGAATCCTCCTTTGAAACTGCCGCACAAGTAGGCCAGCGCTTTTCTTGTCCTGAGCCTGTCGAAGGAAGCCTGACCATGTTTTTATTTGGACGGTCGAGGTAATTGCAAAACTCAGCTTTTAAGAAGTAGCGCAAGCCTCCGGCTTGCAGGCAAACAAGCCGGAGGCTTGTTCTACATCGCACCTACGTGGCGCTGCTCAAACTCGTTTTAAACAGTTCGAAAAACTGAGTTGTTGATAATTAACGACTTATGGACGGCCAAAAATATGAGTTCCCTGTCATATGCGTCTTTCCGGGCTTGTCTCTCGTTCAGGCATACAACATAACGCCGATTGTTGACCTCGACTTCCTTGACTTTGAGCGGTTCGTGCTTAGGATTTGCCCGCTTGATTTCATGATAAGCTCCTATATCGCTAAGAACTTCCTCGCTGACCTCTCTTACTTTGCGCAGACACACTCCGAGTATATACGAAAAAAACATTCGGGAGACTCAAGGAATTCGATTATGACCTGAATCCGTCACGGATTCAGGATGTCAACTGCCTTTTTTGCGGACTATTGTCCGATTCCCGCTGGATAAAACCCTGTTTAAAATTAAATTACGGAGAAAAAATAAAATTATATTCTTTGTAGGAAGTCAAAATGGAAAAAATCTTTTACCCCGCAATTCTCCTGCTCTCTTATCTTATAGGCTCGATTCCGTTTGGCTATATAATCGGGAAGATAAACGGGATAGACATAAGAAAGCATGGAAGCGGCAACATAGGCGCCACAAATATTTTGCGCGCTCTCGGCAAAAAATGGGGCTATCTCTGTTTTTCGCTCGATTTTCTCAAGGGCTTCATCCCCGTCTTGAGCGTTTCACTCATCGCAAAAAAATACGCGCCTGAATTCAACTGCGAAAATGCGGCAATCCTCGCATTTGCAGGCGTTTATTGCGGACATGTGTGGACTATATTCCTCGGATTCAAAGGTGGAAAGGGCGTCGCCACCGCCGCCGGCGCTATTTTCGCGGCGGCACCGCTCCCGTTTGCAATCTGTCTGACTATATGGCTGGCAGTATTTTTCCTGTCAAGATATGTGTCCCTCGCAAGCATTGCCGCTTCAGCCGCTCTCCCGGTGTCGGCATTGGCGGCGGACAAATTTCGCGGCCAGAATAATTACTCATTAAAAACCCTTGTCTTTTTCTGCGTGATAGCCGGATTGTCAATCATAAAACACTCTTCAAACATAAAAAAACTCATAAACGGCTCCGAACATAGATTCGGAAGAAAAGAGGAGAAAAAATAAAATGAAAATTGCTGTGCTTGGCGACGGCGCATGGGGAAGCTCAATCGCAATATTGCTGTCGGAAAACGGACACAAAGTGTCCTTGTGGGGGGCATTCCCGGAAAACATAGACGAGATGCGCAAAACAAGAAAAAATTCAAAATTCCTGCCGGGAGTGAAAATCCCCGATGACATAAAATTAGATACGGAAATTTCTGAAACCGTATCGGACGCCTCTGTCGTCATATTCGCGATTCCATCGCAGTTTGTCAGGCAAAATCTAAAGAAATTGAAGACACATGCGTTCTCTCCAAAAACAATCCTTGTAAACGTCGCCAAGGGAATAGAGAATGAGAGCCTGAAGAGAATGAACGAGGTTTTTCGCGATGAACTCGGAGGAGAGATAAACTATTGCGCGCTTTCGGGCCCAAGCCACGCGGAAGAAGTATCCAGAGGACAACCGACAGCCGTAGTCGCCGCGTCGGAATACCCCGACACGGCGCCGGAAATCCAAAAAATTTTTATGAATAAAAGATTCAGAGTCTATACTTCCGCCGATGTTATAGGAGTCGAACTCGGCGGCTCTCTCAAAAATGTCTTCGCGATAGCCGCCGGCATAGCAGATGGAATGATGCTTGGAGATAATCCGAAGGCGGCCTTGCTCACAAGAAGTATAGCGGAACTCTCAAGGTTCGGAACATCTCTTGGAGGCAGACCGGAAACATTCTCCGGCCTCAGCGGCATAGGAGACCTTATCGTAACGTGTTTCAGCAAACACAGCAGAAATAGATTTGTCGGCGAAGAACTCGGCAAAGGCAGAAAACTCGACGACATAATTCGCTCAATGGGAATGGTTGTCGCCGAAGGTGTCAAAACAGCGAAGAGCGCCTACGATCTGGCAAAAAAAACAGGAATTGACACTCCAATAATAAACGAGGTCTACGCCGGTTTGTATTGCGAAAAAGACCCCCACTCATGCGTATCCGAACTTATGACAAGAAAGGCGAAAAGCGAATTTTAATTTTTGCAATTGGCTCGTAAATATTCACCTCCAACGAAAACATTACCGTTTCTTGCCCAAGCCAAAAAACTTTTTAATTCTCGACGTGAACGACTTTTCCTCTTCCATCTTTTCGAGAAGGAACTTCGACATTTTCTTGTCAACTTCCTTTATGTGGTTTGTAAACCAAGTCACGAGCAGATAGTCGTATTTGAGAATGACGTTTTTTGTCGGATCGAGATTGTCTCTGAAAAGTAATGCCATGCGCTCGACCTCCTGCCGAAAGTGGCGGTGCACAGTCCTGTGGCTGTCGTATTTTGGATAATGGTATTTTGTCATCATACGCTCCTCCGTCGAGAAATGAGTGATGACATACTCGCTCAATATTTTGATACTTTTGCCAATGACAGAACGCGCCTCGCCCTTCAGGGAGGATGCCAAGAGTTCGTTGATCATTTTGAAATATACTTTATGTTGTTCGTCTATTATCCCGATGTTGGTCTTCAAATCCTCAGTCCATTTTGACTCGAAAGCCATTATATTCCTCTATTTTCCATTTTTGTTGATCTCTCCTCTTGTGTCATAATTTTCTCCTTATTTCGAACGCTTAGGATGAGCTACCAGCGAATAGCTGGTTAGCTCAATCCTTTTGTTAAGAAATTGTATCCGGTATTATTATTTTTTTCTTAACGCCTAAGCATTGCCGACAGCTGCACACCGTTCGTATGTGCGCAATAGTTAGACATTCATATCTTTATCTTTCTTTTTCAATAATCCCCAATATATGATAATTATGCCCAATATTAGCGCTGGCCAACCATACCACTTTAAATTCGTAAATACTCGTTGTCCTATCATTAGGAAACCACATACTAACAGTAAATATCCCATAATCTCAACAAGGGTTAGATTATAGTTGTCGACTTTATAAAATTTGCTTTTTTCTTGATCGTTCATCCATTTGCGTATGTCTTTTATACTTTTCATTATGTCTTTATTGTTTGTCAACGTCAACCTTGAGGCTTTGTTGGCAGATTCTTCTTTTTCTTTCCTCCCTATGCCGTGTGACATGAACCACTTCTTCATCCATACCTGCGATTCATAGGTAAGTGGACCGTCTCCGTATCCAACACGGAAACCAAGGATGCGCGTCGTCGAGAATCCACGCCACCGAATGGCATCCCCATGTTGCATCGCTGTGAAGACGATGCGTTTCTTCCCCCTGTACCAGTCAATACCTAGGCCGCCGCAACACAGACAGGTCTCCAATAACGAGTTTGTGGTGGTTTTGGATTCAAACCGAATGTGGCTTGCCACTTCCGTAATCTGATCTGGTTCCGTGACAACACAAAGGATGTTCGTTTCGTCCACTGGGCCACAACAATCGAATCCGTCGGCTCGAACAACGATGCGGTCTGCCCCAGCGATGGCAGGTCCGAATGGCTCATCGTACCGGACCGGCTTGTGGTAGATTAGGGCACGGAGGCAGTCTTCCCATTTGAAGGCGGCAACTACAGCGATTGCGAGCAAGGCGCATGCGATGATCGCTCCGCGAATCCATTTCCGTTTGCGTTCCTTCTCCATAATGTCATTGCTAACTGTTATTATGTGGAATTCATGCCTTTCGTAAAGTAGCGGCTTTTTTTAGTAATTCAAAGTAAAACGCGCAGTAAAATATGCATTATTTGCTTTAAACTAACAATCATTAGCGGCAAAATTCATCTTTAGCAGGGTTTTATCCGTCTTAATTTCCGATTGCCGATTTCCAAATTCTTCAGTGCAGAGACGCGGCGTTTTTATCTGGCGATTTGGAGATTTTTCATTTGATGTTCATTTTTTCTCTAACTCTCGCATTCCCGCACTCTCGAACTTCCGAACTTCTCCGCAGCGCGAAAAATCAATCTGTCATTGAATAATTGTTACAAAATGCTACAGTAACGACCTTTTAATTCAGCGACCGACCCCGAGCGCTTGCGCCTCAGGGTTTTATCAAAATAATGACAATAACAGAAAAAATACTTGCCAGAGCATCGGACAAGAAGAAATGCGATCCCGGAGAGAATATCTGGGCAAGCGCGGACGCGCTTATGACGCACGATGTCTGCGGACCGGGCACAATCGGAGTTTTTAAGAGAGAATTCGGAGATGACGCCAAGGTATGGGACAGAGAAAAAATCGTTATAATCCCGGATCATTATATTTTCACAAAAGACGAAAAATGCCGCAGAAATGTTGATATGTTAAGGGCTTTCGTCAGGGAGCAAAATCTTCCCTATTTTTATGAGCCCGGAACAAAAACTTATTCCGGCGTATGCCATTTGACCCTTCCGGAAAAGGGACATTGCAGGCCTGGAGAAGTCCTTTTTGGCACCGACTCTCATACCTGCACACACGGAGCTTTCGGCGAATTTGCGACCGGCATAGGCAACACCGACGCCGGATTCGTAATGGGAACCGGCAAACTCCTCTTAAAAGTTCCATCTTCAATAAAATTCGTTATAGAGGGAGATTTGCCGGAATTTGTCAGCGCCAAAGACATAATTTTAAAGATTATCGGAGACATCGGCGTTGACGGCGCAACCTACTGCGCAATGGAATTCTGCGGTTCAACCATCGAAGCGCTTGATGTTGAAGAACGTATGACAATATGCAATATGGCGATCGAGGCCGGCGGGAAAAATGGAATCATCGCCCCGGACGCGAAAACCATCGAATACGTCAGGG
>JAGVIF010000223.1 GCA_020056205.1 Lentisphaeria bacterium
TGGTGATATAGAGATTTAAAGATTTGGATATTTTTCATTCGATGTTGAATGTTCGATGTTCATAGTCTTTTCCATCTTACTTTTTCCCTTTTCCTTTCTACTTTGAAACTGCCGTTGGAGTTCACAGCTTTAGCGTGTCTCTTTCTTGGCAGTTTCTTATTGATAAAACTGCGAAAATCGCAGTTCATCGCTACTTTCTAAATTCTACTTTTTTCACTCCGACACTTTGACACTTTGACACTTTGACACTCTGATACTCTCGATCTTCCGAACTTCCCAATTGACTTAGCATTCGATCCCGATCCCGACGCCGCCTCCGCCGTTGCTCCCACCAGCGTCATTGTATTTACGAATGCATGCGCTTAGTGCATGCACTTAGACAAGAACAGCCCTCACGGCATATCCTGTCAAAAGATGTATTTTCATATTAGATTCTTCCATTCCAAGTAGTTTAAAGGCTTTAATAAGTCCTAGGATTCTAAAAAATCCTATAAGACGCATTAGTGGAACGACCTGAATATCGTTAGAGATATTTTCTATTACAAATCCGTTCATTCCGAGGTAGTCAATAATATTTTTTCTTGTATAAATTGTGCTTGCGGTCGGGCGATATAAATAAAGACGGCTCCCCAACATTCTTGAAATCAATCTGCCGCGGTCCCCAAAATTAAAAAACATGAAACCTCCGGGCCGTAAATGTTTTCGTATATTTTTAAACACTAATGAAGGACGGGTTATATTTGACAAAGTAGCATAACACGTTATGGCATCGAAAGTATCCTGAAAAGGCCACTCTCCTTCAAAATCGGCCTGAAAAACCTCTATCCCATACGTTTTCTTCGAATGAGATACCATCGCATGACTTATGTCCATGCCGCAAGCCTTATATCCCGCATCTGTAAGGCACTTGACAAACAAGCCATCTGAACAGCCTAGGTCCAATACACGAGATCCCATAGGAAGATATCTCTTAATCCATTCCATCCTGAGTTGACATGTTTTTTTGCGGACATTGCTTTCTTCAAGGTATGAATAATAATTCAGCATTGTGGAAGTATCACACGATTTAAGGTTTTTGTGATCCCAGTATTCTTGCGCTTCGTAAATGATTTCCAAGCTCTCCTTTGTCAGCGAAGGGTTTTGATAGACCAAACCACATCCCGGGCATTTTACGAATTGGAACTGTTTGCCAAGGAAAGGCACGGAATATAATGCTATTCCATTATTTGCGCCACAACAATCGCATGTCCGCGCATTAAACTTCAGATTAGCAGTATCCAGTTGAGAAAAAGGACAGTCCATGACAGGATTTGTTTTGTTCATGTTTTTAAATCCCATCCGTTTTTTGTTTTCGTTCCAAGCATCCCGTTTGTCGGAAGCTGGAAAGGGACATTCAACTCTTCAAATTTTCTGCGTTTTTTTAAGTAATAGAGATGGTAATTCTTGTCAAAACGTTTTCTAAACCACCACCAGTAATTTTTCGCGTATGTTGCGGCGTCTTTATCGCGAATGGCGATCATCAAATCCAATATTGTAATAAAAAGACGAAATGGCGCCATCCAAAATATTTTATAGACTTTCATATTAATCAATTTTCGCCTGGCCGCAGGGCTTAAAAAACTCATCAACCTGAACATGACACGGTAACCGTTCAGGAGACGCAGCCGCTTTTGATCGATAACAACGGAGCCGCCGGCCATGTAATTATCATGTAACCCTTCCTGAAGTCTACGGACCTCCCTCTCATTCAAATCACCACAATTCATGCCGTGCTTAATCAACTCCGTGCTAGGCATATAGGAAATCATAAAAGGAGCAATCCTGTAACAGTATTTCAATGGTTGGATGAATTCCGCAAAACCCATCAATTCTTTCCTGAATGATTCAATAGTTTCATCTTCTGAGAGAGGAAAAACGCTTCCGTCTTGCGCCGCTTTAGGAAGTCTTGGCAAACCCAAAATGTAATCATAAGCATAATATTGGCCGACACGTTCAAGAATATCAGTGGCTTTTTGAATATCTTCATTGGATTCAATCCTATTAACAACAATATTTCGTACTTTTTCGTCCCAGCATTCAATTCCTATCTGAATAGCAAAACAACCTGCTTCCTTCATCGCTCTTACCGAAGGCTCAGTGATAAGCAATGGATGGCTGAAACATCTAAAAGGCAGTTTTATTTCCGTCTTATAGCGATTAAAAAATTCTATTGTCCATTCTTCATTCGCAGACATTACAGGCTGACGAAAATCGATCCATTCAGATTTGTACTTGGTAATATGTGTTTTGATTTCATCTATAAGTGTGTCCGGCGACTGTTGCCTGACCCTTTTCCCTTTCAATCTCTTTGCTTCTTTTCCCAGAAAAGAAAGAGAACAATAGCTGCAGTCGTAAGGACACCCCCTCGCAGGGCAGGAGAGATATGAATATGCCAAAGGCACATGGGGGGCAAAAAGCTCCTTGTCAATAGTAGGCAGGCTATTGAGATCCTCTATCAATGGGCGGCATTCATTTTTGATCAGCTTTCCATTTTCAAGACGAAACCATATATTTCTGACGGAATAGTCTATTTGCTTCTTATCAATACTGTTACAAAGCTCCAATAGCGGATATTCTCCTTCGCTCATACATATCATATCAACCGTCGAACTGTCAGATAACAGTACTTCTTCCGGCGCGGAATGCGGATGAATTCCGCCAAAAATAACCGGAACTCTGTAGTATTTTTTCAGGTCTTCCGCAAGAGAACGCATTTCCTGGTATTGTATTGTCTGAACATGGAATCCCACTAAGTCAGGTTCAAGCTCTATTATCCTTTGCAAGACCAAATCACGCTGAGCCAACAATCTGTGCAGCCACTTGATACATAAATAATTTTTATCGTCAAATAGCGACTGATCATAAACAAGCTCAACTTCATGCCCATGTTTCTTCAACATCGCTGAGAGCGCCTGAAGCGCTATATTTTCCCATCCGATTGCAACGAAAACACATTTCATAATATCATTTTTTTTCCTTTCTTATGAGAAAGAAGAATTTAATCATTTCAAAAAAAGTCTGTAAAATGACAACAGTCTTGACGCACGTTGATTTTCCGTATATGCGTCTTTTCATTTTAGAAGGCACTTCTGCTATGATTAGCTGTTTTTGCTTTGCCCGTATTAGTATCTCAACAAGCCAAAACAGGCTTGTGCTTTGAAAATCAATTAGGTTACTGGTAAATAAATCCCTTCTGTAAACCTGTATCCAGTTGACATCTTCCACGCCGATATTAAAAAGCAGCGGAATAAAAATCCTATTGTAAACAAATGAGGCAAACCTTGCGAACCTGCTATAGCCCGTTCTTTCAATGCGTACGCCAACAATTATATCACAAACATTCATCCGGGGCAGGTAAGCATCAATATCTTCAGTATCTAGGGGATTATCAATGGGGACAAAAATAATGTAGTCCTTCGTAGCATATCTTATTCCGGTTTTGAAAGCGGCGCCACACCCCCTGTTGCGATCATGGTGGATAACTTGTATATTTTCAAAGCGGCTGTCTAGCCTGTCGGCGATTACCCCCGTTTCATCCTTCGAGTCATCATTGATGACTATTATCTCAAAATCAAGGCCTGTTTTTTGAAATGCGTCATGCGTTTTAAGGACAGCGGTTTCTATGCCTTCTTCCTCATTGAAAGCAGGCATTATAACGGATATACTGCCCTTGTTCTTATTTATAGAAGTTTTTGACAATTTGCGTTGCTTCGTCTATTTGAGCATCTGTTATTTCGGGAAACATTGGGAGTGACAATATTCTATCGGCCAGCTTTTCGGCAACCGGACAAATCCCTTTTCCGAATCCAAGAGATTCGTATGCTTTATGTAAGTGAAGGGGTGTCGGGTAATGGATTCCGCATTGTACCCCTTCCGCGTTGAGATATTGCATAAGCTCGGAGCGCCGTTCACATTGGATTACAAAGAGATGGAAAACATTTTCGGCGGATTTACCGCGATCAAAAACGGGGGGCGCGACTTCTTTAATACAGCTCAAGGCATCCGCATACCTGCAGGCGGCGCGGAAACGACGGTCATTCCATTCATCAATGAAATCCGCTTTCACATTTAAAACAGCCGCCTGAATGGTGTCTAACCTGGAGTTATATCCGGAAATATCATGAACATACTTCTTTAATGAGCCGCAATTTCCCAGCAATCTTATCTTTTCCGCAATCTTCAAATCATTAGTGGCAACCATTCCGCCATCGCCAAAACAACCCAAATTTTTCCCGGGATAAAAACTAAAGCATCCGACAGCTCCAAAACTTCCGGTACGTTGGCCCTTCCACATGGCTCCATGTGATTGACAGGCATCTTCAATAATAAATAATTTATATTTTTCGGCAAAGGCTTTAATGGCATCCATGTCTGTGCTTCGCCCATAAAGGTGCACCGGCATAATGGCCTTCGTTTTGTCCGATACCTTTTTCTCCGCATCTTTAATGTCTATGAGATATGTTTCAGGCTCAACATCAACCGGGACAATGCCCATTCCCAGATCAAATGCGCCGGATGCGGAAGAAATGAAAGTATTGGCCGGAATCAGTATTTCATCTCCCTTCTTCAACCCCAGGGCCCTGCACGAAAGCCATAATGCGTCAGTGCCGCTGGCTACGCCAACACATTCTTTTACGCCAAGATATTTTGCAAATCGCTTTTCAAAACGTTCGACTTCCGTGCCTAAAATAAAAGAGGACGACGAACAAACATTTTTGATGGCCTTCTCAAAAGCGTCATGATGCCTGGCATATTGTTGTTTAAGATCGACAAATGGAATCATTGCGGAATTCTCTCCTTTAATTCCCCGCCAAGACAACATTCCGCAGGCGGCAACAATCGTATGATTTTCGCCGGAACCCCGGCAATAACAGCGTGAGGCGGCGCTGATTTCAAAACAACGCTGCCCGCTCCTATCACAGCGCCCTCCCCAATTTCCACGCCGCACATTATAACGGAACCGGTTCCTATGCTTGCCCCCTTTCTAACTATTATCCCTTCACAAAGCCATTTTCCGGAAGCGGCCTTTTCCGCAGTGGGATACCGGTCATTAATAAAATTTACATTGTGCCCTATGAAAACATCGTCTTCTATGGTAACATTGGAACAAATAAATGAGTGAGACTGCACTCTTACACGCTTCCCTATTGTTACATCCCGTTGGACTTCCACAAAAGTCCCGATACGCGAGTTATCTCCGATTCTGCAGCCATAGAGATTGGCATGCCCGTGAACAATGACATCCCTGCCAAACACAACATCCTTCGAAATTGTCGAAAATTTCCCTATTTTTGTTTTCATTGCATTAATTATTCACAAGTTGTCTTGCGCCCCTGGAATTTAAAGATTTTTGGATGGCGACAAGTGTTTTTGTCATATCTACGGCATATCTTCCGTCCGGAATAATTGAAGTTCCATCTAATACATATTTAACAAAAGCGTCCACCATTTCTTTGAGCGGCTCAGATTGCTTAATGGCAGGGCTTATTATATCTCCATCTCTTAAGAGAAAACGGAAATTCCCAAAATTTGGAGCAACGCTTTCCGCCGGTGATATGCCTTTCTGAAAAATACGTATTGGCTCTAAGTCATTCAAATCATCGAACTCGACCCTTGCCTTTTGCCCGATAATCCTAACTGTTCGCTCCTTATTAGAATCTACCCAGCTTACATGGATTTGTCCGATTATTCCGTCCGGATAATAAAGTGTGATAAAAGCGACATCACAATGCTTAAAACCGAGAGGTGTCGAAGCGGCCGCGGAAACCTCAATTGGATTCGCTCCCACTATAAAATTCATAATTGAAATATCGTGAGGCGCCAGATCCCAGACAGCGTCAACATCCTCCCTGACAAGCCCCATATGAGTGCGGGCGCTCGTAAGATAATAGATTCTTCCTAAAGTCCCGGCGCGGCTTAATTCTCCAAGATATTTTACGCATTTGTTGAAAAGGAAAGTGAACCCTACCATCAATTTTTTATTATGCGCTGCAGCCAATTCGCATAATTCTTCGCTTTCTTCAACATGTAATGTCAGGGGTTTTTCCGACAATACATGCTTGCCGGAGGATAACGCCTGTTTTACTAAGGCATAATGGGTGGAAGCCGGCGTGGCAATTACAACTGCTTCCACATCCCTATCCAGTAAAATTTTTGAAATGTCTGTCGTAAGCAGGCAGCGTTCGGGAAGAATATTTTGTATCTTGTCAAACTTATGCTCGTCAATATCACAGACGTATTTCATCTCTACATCAGAATGATTAATAAAATTTCTGCATAAGTTAGGACCCCAGTGGCCTATCCCAATTACTGCAATATTTAATTTCCGGCCGGCAACCATAGGAACTCTCCGCTTATAATATCTCATCTTCTTTATTTATATCCATTCCGTTCTTTCTAAGAGGTATGGCCTCGAACCCATACGCTAATCTGTAAATGAAAAAGTAAAAGAAAGGCTTGCAATTATATTTCCCTAAAAAATTAGTATTGTAAAGCTGATCACAGGTCAAATGCAACAGAAACCCAACGAAAACAGCGATAAGAACAGGTAAAGGTTTGTGTAAGATAATGACGCCTAAAAAAACAACAAACTCCCAGGAATGGAAAATAAAATAATTTTTATTTATAATCTTAAAAGAGCAAAAAGCCTTCATCATTTCTTTAAGCGATACGACCCTCCTTCGAATTATAAGATAATCAATGGCATGATCGCTGTCAACCAGGACAGTTGAAAGCATCGCAATAAATGATAGAAAAACATTTTTGCATATACAAAAATAAATAATCCCCAAAGGGACGGCAGTTATAATGTGTGATTTAATTTTCAAGAATTCATTATCCCTTACGGGCATCTCTGTTTTTCAATAAGATATTTTCCAAGGACGAGAATGTCTATGTCTGTTGAAAAGAAGCATTCGAGCGCATCTTTGGGGCTGTTGACAATTGGCATTCCCATAACATTAAAAGAAGTATTCAGTATGACGGGAA
>JAGVIF010000299.1 GCA_020056205.1 Lentisphaeria bacterium
AATACTTGCGAGCCCTCCGATGGCATCTGCAACGGCGCGGTTTATGACTTTTGCAACTGGCTCCTGAATTATTTCTTTATCGAATACGCGTCAACTGCCTGTTTAATAGCCTTGATATGGGCCGGTGTCGTTCCACAGCAGCCGCCGATGATATTCGCGCCTGCTTTTATAAGTTCCGGGACTTTCGCCGCCATGTCTTCAGGCGTTTCGGGGAAAATATCAATACCATTGACATTCTTGGGAAGACCTGCGTTTGCATGTACAAGAATGAACGAGTTTGGAATAGCCTCGCGCATTTCCCTGACAATCTCTATCATCCTTTCAATCCCGTTCCCGCAGTTTGGCCCGATAATGTCAGCGCCTGCCTCAATTGCTGCTTTCGCGGCGTCTTCCGGGGAAACTCCCATCATTGTACGATATTCGCCATTCACCGCGCGGTCGAACGTGAACGTGCAGATGACTTCGCATTTTGTGTTTTCCTTGGCGGCTTTTATTGCAATCGTAGCCTCGTCAATGGCGCTCATTGTTTCAATGCAGAGGGCGTCGGCCCCCCCTTTTTCTAAAGCTAACGCCTGTTCTTTAAATGAGTTATATAATTCTTCTTCAGTCAGATCACCCATCAGAAGCATTTTTCCGGTTGGGCCAATTGAAGCAATGACCCATTTATTTTCGCCGGCGGCCCTGCGGGAAATTTTTGTCGAAGCCTCATTTATTTCAGAAGCTCTGACCGAGAGACCGTAATGTTCGAGTTTGTAGCTTGTCCCCCCGAAACTGTCGGATTCGACCATGTCCGCGCCGGCGTCAATATAATTTTTCGCAATATCAAATACATCGTCAGGACGCGTAATACACCATAGTTCCGGGCATTCCCCCGGGTTCAGTCCTTTCTTCTGGAGAAATGTTCCCCATGCGCCGTCCGATACAAGAATTCTTCCTTTTTTCAATGTGTCAATAATTTTTCCCCTGACCATAAAATTTCTCCTTGAATAAATGTTAAATCGTAAAATACTACACGCAAAAAAATAAACGTGCCACAATACTCATTCCCTTTGAAATATAAAAGTGAATATTTCATGTTTTGCGGAATAATGCTAATCTTTTGTGTTTTATTACACAAGCAACCCATTTTGAATTCCTCGAAATGCGCATTAACTTAGCGATATTCGGGTCGGTATCGCTTTGTTTGTAGTAGGCGAATTTATACGCCGTTCTTGATAACGCGCAATAAATTGCGCTACTACGAACGGATTTCGAATTTTATTTTTCGATTTTTAACCACCTTTTGACAAGTTCGACGAGTTCGACTCCTTCGGCAAGCTCAGGGCAGGCAAGCTCACCGCGAACAGGCTCACTGCAGGCAAGCTCAGGGCAGGCGAAACACACGAATTATTTCCGATTGCCTATTTTCGATTCTAAAACCTCTGACACTCTGATACTTTGACACTTTGACACATTGACGCTCCCAATCTTTCGCGTTTCTCAATCATTTTCTCACACGAAGTGAGAGGATTTCCTTTTTGAGTTCTGTTATTTTGCCCATAATCTCATTTTTTTTCACTTCATTTTTTTCTTCCGGCATTGTTCTGGACAGTCCGGCTATTTTTATATTAAGGTGATAGGCTTTTATTATTCTGACGCAGTCGTTATAAGCCTTGTGTTGGGCTTCATCGCCTGATATTTCGGACCCAACTGCGATTATCCTGCATATTGCCGGGTCGTTTTCTTCAATGAGTTTGTCTTTTAAAACGGGGACGATATTTTCCCATTCGCCGTTCATCGTCATCGAAACGGCGCTTTCTATCGCTTTGCCGACCGGGGTGGAACTTATCATTTCGCATGGAATGTCTTCGGATAATTTTCTGCAAAAAGTTCCGTGGGCTATGCAAAGTTCGAGAATGATTTCCTCAGCTTTTCGCACCTGCGCCTCCGGGGAACTTGCGAAATTCGCGGAATTATTTTCAATTTTTTCATTGTTCGTTGATGTTTCGCCCTGAGTTTTTTTTGTTTTCTTGAGTTCAGACAAGACTGCCGCTTCCGAAATTCCGAGTTTTTGGGCGAGGATTCCGCAGAATGACACCCGTGCCACGGCATTTCCTATTTTTGATATGTAAGAAACGATTTCGGAAGCTACGGCGCTTTTTTCCCATGGCGTAAGATTTTTTTCATGCCCGACTTTGGATTTGAGAAGATAGTCGAAGAAAGGCAGGGCGCCTGCGACGCATTGCGATAGAGCGAGTTCCCCTTTTGATTTTAGGAGAGAGTCAGGGTCTTCGCCGTCCGGAAGGCTCATTACAAATACTTCAACATCAATGGAAAGCAATATTTCCATCGCCCTAAGCGCTGCTTTTTTCCCGGCGTCATCGGCGTCAAAGCAGATAATTATCTTGTTGACATAACGTTTTAGGATTCTTGCCTGCTCCTCGGTGAAGGCGGTTCCCTGAGGGGCGGCCGCGTTTTTAAATCCGCCCTTGTGCATGGCGATCACATCAAGCTGTCCTTCGCAAAGGATGGCGAAACCCTTCTCCCGTATGCCGTCTTTCGCCTTGTCAAGGCCGTAAAGGATTCTGCTTTTTTTGAAAATCGGTGTTTCCGGACTGTTCACATATTTGGCTTCTTTTGCATCGGGGACGATAGTTCTGGCGCTGAATCCGACGACTTTTCCCTGTTCATTGCAGATCGGGAATATAAGCCTGTTCCTGAACCTGTCATATATCTTTCCATTTTCAGGATTTCTCAATATTATCCCGGAATCTATCATTTCATTTTCGTTGAAGCCTTCCTTTGACAGAAATTTCAACGCCTCGTCCCATGCGTCGGGAGAAGCTCCGATTCTGAATTTTTTCACATCTTCATCATTTATTCCGCGCATTTTCAGGTAGGCCGAAACGGGGTTTTGAGGATTCTCTATGAGTTTTTTGTAAAACCACACGGCAAGGTCTTCGTGCATTTTGTAGAGCCTGTCTTTTTTATCGCCGCTACCGCGCGGCGCTCCGCTTCTTTCCGGCAGTTTTATGCCGTATTTGTCGGCCAATATCCGGAGAGCCGTCGGAAAATCGGCATTTTCTTTTTCCATTACGAATTTTATAGCATCTCCGCCTTTGCCGCATCCAAAGCAGTAAAACATTTGTTTTGAAGGATTTACGTTGAAAGAGGGAGTTTTCTCGTTGTGGAAAGGACAGAGAGCCTTATACGAGGCTCCGGCGCGTTTAAGCGGAATATAACTTTGTATAAGCTCCACTATGTCGCAACGTGTCTTTATTTGCTCTATCGCGTCGTCAGCATCCTTTGTCATATTTAACCTTAATAATGCGGGATTAACCTAAGTTGAAGGCGGCGGGTTTTGCTTTGCCCTAATTGCGGTAAAATGTCTCTCCCATATAATAGCGGTTCCGAGGAGAATCAAGTCCTTGATATAATTGCAGTGAGGCAGATTTTTAATAAAAAAAGAAGAATCCCCTCCTGTCAACACAATTGAATATTTGGAGAAACGGCATTCTTCCGCAATTCCGCTGACGAGATATTTTAGGCTTCCGACGATTCCATTTTCCACGCCGGAAGTTATTGCGTCGGCGGTTTTTTTTCCGGCAAAGCGGGGGTTCCGCGTTGACGATGTTTTCAGGCTCGGCAGTTGAGCGGTTCCGCGCGAGAGAGCATTTTTCATCATCGTCCGTCCGGGCAATATCGCTCCGCCGAGGAATACGCCCCCCTTTGCCAAGGCATCAACGGTAATGGCAGTTCCGATGTCAACAATAATTGCCGGCAGTTTTGCGAATTTCGCAGACGCAACGGCTCCGGCCACCCTGTCGGAGCCGATAGCCGGGCGATCAACGGCGCTAAAATCAAGCCCGGCGCCGCACATCGCATTTATCCAAAGTATATTCTTGCCTTTTATTTTTGATTTTATTTGCGGCACGACGCATGATATGGCGGCAGGCGTTTCCAGCGGTATTTTTTTGGATGTCATTTTTGCCGTCGAAATAGATATGCGATGAGATAAAGACACGCCGTCCCACTCCGCGATGCGGGTGTTTGTGTTTCCTATGTCAATGACTGTGAGTTTCATATGCTGTGAACTCCGACTAAATCAGTTTTAAGTGTTAGGTTTTAAGTTTTAAGTTCTGTCTGACAGGTCTGACTTGTCTGACAATTCCGAACTTACGCATTATCCGCGCGCCCTTTCTACTTGGTGATTTGGAGATTTTTCAATCCTTCAATCTCCCGCAAGATGGGCATGGATATTTATTATTTTTGCTCATAACTATTATTGTACAACAGGTTGTTATTCGAGCCAGTTGCAAAAGTCATAAACCGCGCCGTTGCAGATGCCATCGGAGGGCTCGCAAGGTATAAGTTCAGCAAACCCCGTCCTTTGCTGAACTTAT
>JAGVIF010000098.1 GCA_020056205.1 Lentisphaeria bacterium
ATGTCGTAATAATCATGCTTGGAATGAACGATCTTCTCGCCCCCTATATTTCTGAACAGGAAAAGGATATGGATACGTGGACCGGACATTATAAGGAACTTATCACAGCTCTCCGAGACAGGGTAAAGCATCGGGTCATGGCTCTTGCAAGCATTTCCATGTGCTCGGAAAATCCGGAATCTCCTAAGAACAAGGTCCGAACCGTAATGAATGCCAGACTCGCCGGACTGGCGAAGGCAGAGTCCTGCATTATCCTGCCCGTCGGCGAAGAGATGCTCTCCGCTCTCCAGGAAGGACGGAAACTTAAACCTGACTTCCATGTCACCTACGACTTCGTGCATCCGAATAAAGCTGGACATCTCTCAATTGCGATGGGCATGTTGAAAGGGCTTGGCGAAAATGACAGCGCCAGCAAGCTTGCGGACAAATATCTCCCGGGCATTCGGAAAGAAGCGGCAGGAGAAAATCCGGTTTTATCATGGCAGCTCATTCCCACAAACACGGATTCACTTTCGGGAAAAAAGAATTTCATTCTACGGTACTGGTATTGCGAATATCCTGATAGGAAAGGAAATGAAGTTCCAAATGTGAAGATCATTGTTCCTGAAAACTGGACAGCCACCCCTGCCCTTATAAATGCATTCGATGGTGAATTCAAAGTCTCAGGTCCGGCTGACCGCATAGTCTCACAACTCTCCCTCGAAGCGGCTGTCAGTAGCGGAGTCAAGAAAATATCAGTTCCTGTTCCCGCCCCATGGATTGTCGGAACAGGTGTTAAGAATCCTGAGGTCTGGCCCGGCAACAAATTCGATCCTGTCAAAAACATTCCGCTCGACAATAATATTTCGAAGGGGATTGGTGTCGGTGTGCAAAATGCGGACGGGGAAAAGAATCCAAGCTGGCGGCTCTATTTCGCAAGCCCTGACTTCACAGGCGGCGCAGAACCCGGCAGCGTTGATTTCACAGCCTCCGGTTTTGGAGCTACCTGGGAGGCCGGATACGCCGTCAGATGGATTCACTGCGAGAAAGAACGCCCGGTAAGCATCGTCCTCGGCAGTCAGACCTTTGCTGGAGCCGTAGGCATCAAGGTATGGTTAAACGGTGAGGAAATCTATGCGAAAGACCTCTGTTCGGAACCAGGGAAAAAAGCATCTGTTGAAGCCAAACTTCTCAAGGGTTCGAACTGCCTTGTCCTGAAATGCTGCCACCTGACATGGCAATGGCAGGCATCGCTGAAGCTTGAAGGGAAAAACGGAGACAATCTCGAAGATTTAAAATATTCAACATCTCAAAAGGAAGGAAATAATTAATGAACAGAGTCCATGAAAAGCAAAAATCAGATCAGCAGTTTACCACCGAGGATGGAGTTCCATTCTTCAAAACAGGTCTGCCACACGGACAGGTCTCCTTTTCCGGTGGCCGCGTCGCGGCCAACATGGCGGAACATGGAGGCTTGACACGCATAATCTATTTCGGAGGACAGCATCTTGGCGCTGTCGAATTCTTCAACGTCAGTGATGTCCTCTCTGGATGGCACAAACTATACCGTCTTTTTATTGTCATTGACGGAAAAATGTTCTTCCCAACTTTTTCAAATACCCTCATCTATCCGCATGGCTATACGAGCGAATCTACGCTGGACAATGCCAAATTCAAACATTCAATGACCCTGCTCAATGACACAATAGTCCTGAGCTGCGAAGTCCTCAGAAATCCCGGAAACAAAAAGATCCAGCTCAAGCTTGTGAACAACGACGGATGCAATCAGATCGCCAAGGCAGGAAGGGAATGGAAGGAAAGGAGATTCGATCGCAAACTCAATACCCTAACCCAGAAAGTCATAGACTCAGCCCCGCCAAAAAACAAGGCGGACGATGAAGCGCTGGCACAGAAAGCCGTTGGCTGTCCAAACGAGACAGACAAAGCCGTTACAACAATTGGAGTTTCCAGCGTTTCAAAATTAAGTTGTTACATGACCCCTGATGTCTTCAAGAAGACCTATCTCGAAACAGAACCCTTCAAGAAGAACTCTTCATTCCACATCCTCTTCGCGCCCGAATCGTCATTTAATAAAAGGCTCTTGGAACTGAAGAGGAATCTTGAGAATGAATGCCGAAAACTCGAAAGCGACTTCCAAACACGCTTGAAAGACCAGCCAGTAACAAGCGTAGGGGACAAGATTGTGGAATCCCTTTTCGCCATCTGCGGACCTGTGATAGACTCCATGAAGGTCAAAGACTTGCCTGGTGGCATGCGCGCGGCTGATTCCGGCTACTGGATATGGGGCTGGGACAGCATGGTCCACTCCGACGCCATTATGCTCTGGGGGGACCACCAATTCGTCCAGGACATGCTGAAATTCTACCGTGACACGGCTACTCCGTCTCATGGCATCGCGCATGCATTCACGACAACATGCAAACCATTTATGGCTATGGCTCCGGCGGCGCAGACACTTTACTGCGTCATGCTCTACAACCATTTCCTGTACACCGGAGACAGGAATATCCTGCAGGAATATTATTCATTTTCAGAAAAAATTCTCGAACGCGCGCTGAAGGATGCCGTCGGGGACAGCGGTCTTTATGGAGGCGTCTCGCTTTATCCTGATTATCCGGAGCATCTCGAACAGGACGGACAGGACATCAGCGTCTTCAACAATGGTATTCTTTATCAGGCTCTGCGTTGCATGGCCGCGCTTTCTACTCAACTCGGGCTAAAAGAGAAGGCCGCTTGCTTCGAAGAGAAGGCAACTCGCTTGAAAAAAGCGTTTATCCTCCACTTCTTCGATAAGAAAAAAGGATTTTTTGTTGATTCGCTTTCCGCAAAGGACTTCTCTAAGCGTTATCATTATCCGTCGTACGCCATACTCTGGCTTACGCCGTTTGCAGGCGAACTCCTCGACGGCGTGGCAAAACAGGTCGCCCGTTTCATGAGGGACAACTTCAAGCGCTCGCGCGGCTTCTCGATGTTGCCGAAATGGGACAGCCGTTTCATGTGGGACGGAAACCAGCTTGGAATGTATATGCCCGTCGTCGAACGATTCTACTGGCAGGCGCAAAAACAGGCAGGCGTAAAGGTGAACACGGATTGGTGGTTTAGCCATATCGCATGGTTCTGGAACCAGCTCACCATCCCTGAAGCTCTATGTTGCGAGGCGGAAAACGAAGGAATCGCACTGGACAATCTTGGACGCAAGCAGGCGTTCTGCGCAAAAGCCTGGTACAGCATATTCATCCATGCCATGGCCGGAATCGAGTTCCAACTCGGCAGTCCGGAAATCACGGTTTCACCGATGGCCTCCCGTGAAATAAGCATCACCAACCTGAAATTCAGGGGAAAAAAGCTTAACATCATGATCCCCAACGGGAAAAAGAGCCGCGGAAGAAAAATCATCCTTAATGGAAAAAAACTTTCTAAGTAAGAAAAGGGATATTGCAAATGATACAAAGAGAAATTGTAAGAAGATGCGTGCATTTCCAGAATCCGGAGAGAATAGCATATTTCTGCTCTCGTTTCGGACTGAATGACATTGTCAACGTGTTTGACTTCTTCCGCAAAGATGAAAATGGATTTGACCCGTGGGGCATCCAGTGGGACATCGCCGAAGAGGAAAATGTCGCCACCATGGCATTCCCAAAACGCCTCCCCTTGAAGACGAATCGGAAATCTGGAAGATCAAGATACCTGACCCGAAGCTTTTCGCAGGCATGGTAAAGGAAAATATCTCGAACCTCAGCAAGGAGGACAAGGACAAGTACCGTGTCATCTTCACAAGCTCCGGCATCTGGGAAAGGATTCAGTATTTCCGTGGGATGGAGCGGATAATGTGCGATATGATTGAAAATCCTGAACTTCCCCGCCGCCTTCTCGGGATATGCACTGATTTCTGGGTGTCATTCATAGAGGAGTTGTCCTCCGTCCGCGGAGAAATTGATGCGATTTACATGTTCGAAGACTGGGGAACCCAGAACGACGCCATGATAAGTCCGGAACTATGGCGTGAGTTCTTCGGACCACAATACAGGCGAATCACAAGCGCCGCGCATGAGAACAAAATGGATTTCTGGCTCCATTCGTGCGGAAAGGT
The DNA here is from genome assembly GCA_020056205.1 of Lentisphaeria bacterium. Lineage (GTDB taxonomy): Bacteria > Verrucomicrobiota > Lentisphaeria > Victivallales > GWF2-50-93 > JAGVIF01. Next base: position 4,091 of record JAGVIF010000098.1, read on the forward strand.
CACCAAGTTGATCGGTGAATTCATAGACGTCAAAATGGATCTCATCAATCCTTACCAGAGCGGCGCATGCGGATATGAAGAGGTCTCATCACGTTTTGCCGGAAAAGTAGCCTTCCTGACAACGGTTGACACGCAGACAACCCTGTCGCATGGTTCAAAGGAACAAATTCTCGCTGAATGCGCAAGACTGGAGAAATGGGGAACGGAAAAAGGCGGATTGATAATCGCGACTTACGGATTCGACATTCCGGAGGAAAACGAACGACTTGTCTTTGACTATTTTCTCAAAAAAGGCAAATTACAAAATTACCTTTTTTGATGATATTGAATTAATCCAAAAACCGTAAATTGGCTTTGTAGATAACCGATGAAATCGAGATGGACGCATTAGGCGGCCGGGAAAAGATGAACAATTGACGTAGGGAATCTTCTTATGAAAAGGTCTGAGATAAATCAGGTAATGAGAAATGCCGTTGACTTCGTTGATGAAATGAATTTTCTCCTTCCGCCTTTTGCGTACTGGAGACCAGAGGACTGGGAAAAAAGAGGGGATGAATACAATGAGATCAGGGACAATATGCTTGTCTCTGCATTTTTGCTCCGTGCAATATTTACGCTCATAAATACAAAATAGCAAGATATGCACGATATAAGCAATAATTGCATATTGACATAATTTCAAAAAATGAGTATAATAAAGGCGGAATAAAAAAAGGACACTTAAATTAATTAGAGCAAGTAATGCTCGTTAAACAAGGAGAACTAAAATGTATCGTCACGGTAAAGAGGAAATCGAAAATGTCGGCAGGATTGTGGCTTCCGGCTCATGGTTCCGTTATTACGGGAGCGGTTCTCACTGCCATGCCGTTGAAACTTTTGAAGAAAAGATGAGTAAATATTCCGGGGCAAAGCATATTCTCGCGACCAGCAGTTGCACGGGAGCGTTGATTTCATCTCTCGCGGCAATGGGTGTCGGTCCCAAGGACGAAGTAATAGTGCCGGCTTATACTTTCATCGCCACCGCAGCGGCGGTGATTGCCGTCGGCGCAGTCCCTGTCATCGCCGAAATTGATGAAACACTGACAATAGACATCAATGACATACGCAGAAAAATTTCTCCGCGCACAAAGGCGGTCGTTGTTGTTCACATGCTCGGATACCCCTGCAATATGGATGAAATAATAAAACTGGCCGCGGAGAAAAAAATTATGGTTCTTGAGGACGCTGCCCAGTCAGTCGGAGCTTCCTACAAGGGGAAAACACTCGGCGCTATCGGAGATATGGGATGCTGCAGTCTCCAGTGGCACAAGATAATTTCATCAGGTGAAGGCGGCTGTGTGCTGACTAATAATGAGTCGTTATATGAAAGAGCCGCAATTTATCATGATGACGCCCACTGCTTCAGAGGAATTGACAAGGGAATTCCATCTTTCCCCGGAGTCAATTACAGGATGAGCGAGATCGCCGGGGCGCTGGCGTGTGTCCAGATGGATCGCCTGCCCGGCATACTTGCCGATCTGCGAAACGTCAAGAAAAAAATAATTGCATCGCTCGTAAATATCGCGCCTTTCAAAGTCGCTCCGAGTTATGACAGTGATGGAGATGCCGGAACAACCATGACGATACTGGCGCCCTCGATGGTCGCGGCAGGCTCCTTCAAAGAGAAAACCGGCGCGTCAAGCATATTCAGCAATCAGGGCACGAACTGGCATTACTATTATCACTGGGACTATATTCTTGAGAAAAGGTCTGCTTCGGGCAGTGGATTCCCATGGAAGCTTGGCGACTGGGAAAGCCCGGTGAAATACAGCAAGGATATGTGTCCTGCCACACTCGACATTCTAAGCCGCAGTTTCAATTTCGGAATAAATCCGAGCGCCTCGGACAGCGATGTCAAGGCTGTCGCGGATAAAATTCTCAATGGAATCAAGCCGTAATAAACCTACATTTTGCGTTTGAGCAATCCTGCGTAGGTGCTTGTCAAGTAGAAACATGGAGTTTGAAATAACGGAGGGCGGGTTTTCTTACCCGCCAGCAGAAGAAACTCGCGGGTTGGAAAACCCGCGCTCCGTTTTTCCAATCGAAGACGCAGAGTATAAGTTCAGTAAACCCTGTCCTTTTACTGAACTTATACAAGTAAATATTCACCGAAAGGACCTGTCCGTGTGCGGACACGCACAGGCAGGCGGGGTTCGGTGAATATTTACTTGCGGAATTCCTGCATTGTATTATATTTCGGATAAATGTTAATAATAGCATTAAAGTGAAACACGATGAACTTCATCGGCTTCAAAAATGAGTTCGGCTGTCTGAAAGAATTTTCGCTCGCCGACATAAGGGCTTTTGACTCCGGCTTTGACAGGCGGCGTCTTTCCGAATGGCAGGAGAAAGGCTATATAAGAAAAATATGCAGGGGTCATTATATTTTCTCCGATATCCAGATGGATGAGAATATGCTTTTCAAAATGGCAAATAGACTACGTTCCCCGTCATACGTTTCTCTCGAATCCGTTTTTTTTCTCAACAGACTGGTCCCTGAGGCGGTTTACAGCATCACTTCCGTGTCAACGCGGCGAACATTCGAAATTCAAACTCCTTTTTCAAGATTCACCTATAGGAAATTGGACAGAAAATTCTTCTTTGGATACGAAATTTCCGATGGGCTGAGAATCGCTTCGCCCGAAAAAGCGGTGCTGGACTATTTTTATCTGAATGCGAAGCCATACACATTTGACGATTTCGATGAGATGCGTTTCTCCAGAGAGGAGTTTCACCGGAACGTGAACATGGACGCTCTGAACCGTTATGCGAAACAATTTGAAGTCAGTTCCCTGTCGAAAAGAATATCTCTCCTTGTCAAATGGATTGGACATAATGATTGAACTAAGGCAAATCAAGTCGTTTTATCCGCCGGAACTACACGCTTTCGGGAGGAATATACTGAGGGAATATCTTCAGTACAAAATACTTGAAACCCTTTTTTCACAACCCGGGGCGAGTAAACTTGTTTTTATGGGAGGGACCGCCATTCACATTGTATGCGGGAGCGCGAGGTTCTCAGAGGACTTGGATTTTGACAACAAGGGTCTGTCGAAAACTGAATTTACCGATATATGCACAGCCGTTCTTAAAAATTTAAGGCTTGAAGGATACGCGGCCGAAATGAAAACTGTTTTCAAAGGAGCGTTCCATGCCAGATTCCAGTTTTCAGATATTTTGAGAAAAAACGGATTGTCAGGTCATAAGGATGAAAGACTTACAGTTGGAATTGACGCCGAACCGCAGAATTATGAGTATAAGCCGGACCGATTTATCATCAACAGATTTGATGTCATAAGCAAAATCAACACCGTGCCTCCCGATATCCTTCTTTCGCAGAAAATCTCTTGCATTTTTAACAGGAAAAGGACAATGGGGCGAGACTTCTACGACGCCTCATTCCTCCTTGGCAAAACATCTCCCAACTATGATTATCTGAAATTTAAGATTGGGATTGACAATAAGGCATTGCTGAATAGGGAACTGTCTAAAAAATGCCGGACACTCGATTTAAAGGCGCTGTCCGACGATGTCCGTCCATTCATATTCAACGCCGGAGAAGCCAAGAGAGTTCTGCTTTTTCCCGATTTGATTCAAATGTCGCTTTGAAAGAAAAATAAGGGCGTAAAAGGGTATACTCTATAAGGTTGAAAATTTAACATAGATTGCGAAGATTTTGAGAATTGATTCGTATTCTGAGAGCCCGACGATACCGAGGTATCGAAGGCGCTCGAAGAGTAAATATTTACCTTGCGGAATTTCTGCATTGTATTATATTTCGGATAAATGTTAATAATAGAGCCAATTGCAAAAGTCATAAACCGCGCCGTTGCAGATGCCATCGGAGGGCTCGCAAGTATTTCTGGCAGGGGCAATACCCGCGGCGGTCTTGCCCCTGTCGGAA
>JAGVIF010000550.1 GCA_020056205.1 Lentisphaeria bacterium
TCGGGCTCTCAGAATACGAACCAATTCTCAAAATCTTCGCAATCTATACGCAATTTTCAGCCTTATAGAGTATAATCCGCAAAAATACAATCATTGCCGTCCATGGACGAACCAATTCATCAGGATAAAGACGATCTTCTCCCTCATTTGTTCCTGGCCTGTTCTGGAATCGGCAAGTTCTTTGAATCTTGAGTTTGCTTTGTTCAAAAGTGATTTCAATTCCTTTAGGCATATTGCGCAGACTTCAGAATTTTTGGGAATTGACACTTCCCCGCGTATTTCCAGTTCGGAAAGTTTGACAACAAGTTCAGCCTGCTCAGGGCTGGAATAAGAACTATGAATTTTTTTTTCGCCCTGTCTGAATTTTACCGATCCGGGCTCAAACATGTCATCTGCGCCGAGCATAGACGCTTTTCCATCGGGAATCTTGACGGAAATCAGTTCCGGCCAGCGCTTCTTTATCCATTTGGCAATGGGTTTCCCTTTCTCCTCATCTGATAAGGAATCCCAGACGCTCGCGGAAAGATCCTGAGGAGTTATGTGATTCTTGCCGACGGCGGAACGGTTTTCCATACTCTGGATGTCTTGAGTTCTTTGATACCGGTAATATTCTGTTGTTTCCCGGTAAAGTTCTTCTAAAAGGTTTTTCCGCTCATTCGGACTATTAATTCCAATAAGTTCAAAAATAGTATCATCAAGCATCTGTCTATCTTCTTGTTGCAACTCTTCAGGCAATTCCAGGGGATTTTTTAAAATCTCGCGAAGGTATTCATGCGAATGACAGTTCATCATGCTTTTTGAGACCAAAGGGCCAATTTCCCTGTCTTGCATTTTTTTGAAAATATCAAGTAGCTTTTTTACAACCATTGGGTTCGCATTCCTCGGATCGGGCACATCAATCAGGAGACAGTCAATAATCATTGTTCCGAGAGTTCCCTCTGAGCCAACGTATCTTCCATAAAAATGCTTCATCAAAGAGATTATAGTTGAGTTTAATATGGCCGGTATAACGGCATTATATTCACAAGTTTCACCTTTCGGCGCGATGTAATAAAGGCTACAATTGCACAACAAACTTTCCGGATTATATGGAACAATATGCCTATACTTTTGAGTATGTGGCCAAAAAGCATAGCCCCTTGTCAAATTGGTCAGATCATACCATCTTTGCCTTGAAGCGCAGGATGATCTTTTAGGAACCGGGACGGACTTGGATTTTTTCGACGCGAAAGTCTGGCGGGCGCCCCACCGTATATATTTTGCGGCGAATGTGCGGGAGATTTCTTCCAATTCCTGTTTCACCCATAACACAACTCTTGTGCAGTCTGAAATCCTCACGACAGGACGGTCAACTTGCATTAAACTGTGAACTTCCGGCCTGATAAATTCTTTCTCGATCGGATGAAGAGTATTGTCCCCAGCTTTGATTATTATATTTTTCCCGCTTTCCACATCTTTCAACTTGCATGGCGTCATTAAAGGGAGGTTGCGCCATAACAAGCCCTTCTTGATTTTCTCCAAAACTTCATTTGTGACATCATGAGGCATAAAGAAAGCGTCACATCCACTTGTTATTCCCCTTCGTATCTCCGCGATTTCGCCAAGCCTTACAAATTTACTGTCATATTCGCGTATCAACTTGAAATAGATGTCCGGCGCCCGTAAGAACCTTCCCCATTTTCCCGCCGCATAGTCGGAATACGACGCATGATTTTCCGAAAGCATGAACTTGCTTGGCTTCTCGCTGGAACTTTCTTCATCATTGCTATTTTCATCTTCGGGCATGGGATCGTCCAAATCGCTCTGCTTGAGAAGCTCCCAAGCGCGCACGCCCTCCTTCCAAAGGTCTGTTTGACTGACGGTTATGATGCGGTAGTTCTCAGCGCTGTCTATTGAAATGAACTCGTCTTTGGCCGGCGTATTTGAACTCATTATCGAATCCCGCAGCTTTTCGGTTGCGGCCTGTCTTTCGGATTCTTCTGAGCATCTGTCTTCCCCGAGAATTTGCCGCACCGGTTTGAGGAATCGGACAAAGCGGACAAAATTGGATGAGCGTTCGGCCAGATCTGAGCATCGTTGAAGTATTGTTATCGCGGTTTTTACTCGGGCGTCGGGGAACCAGGGTTCGTCAAGGCTTTCCATTATGGCGATTATTTTAAAGTTTTTCAGTATCCAGCGCTGGAGCGCAAAACCATATTCAACATCAAGCCAGCTTGAAGAAGTGAGAAAACCAAAATATCCCTTTTCCTTAAGACATGATGCGGCAACCGGCCAGAAATAGCAATGGAGATCGCTTCTGCCGGAAAGCTTGAGATCCGGCCACATTTCCGAGCAGAGTTCATGGAAATGGTCTTTTGTGTTTTTACATCTTGATTCAAAAGACTCTTTTGTTTCATCGGAACGTTTTTTCAGTTCGCCGCGTTTCTGAATCGCCTCCTGTCGAATATAAGGAGGATTCCCGACAATCGCATCAAGTTCTGGAAGCGGTACCGGAACAGACCGCCTGACCCCGTCAGAATCAGGAATCCTTTGAGGAATGCGGCAAAATTCGTCCCGTTTCTCAATTACTTCGAAGAAATTGCCTCTTGCTATAAGCGGGTAGTTCTCCTTTTCACTTATCTGCCTCGCTGCCAAATTCAAGGTGGCAAGATGTGTTGCAAAAAGAGCGATATCGCAACCATAAATCTGCCTCAAAAGCTCATCATGGCGCAGGTGTGAGTCAATGGACCTCTGGCGTTTATGGTGGCGTTCGGAAAGCCAGGCCTTGCGATGATACGCTCGTATTAGAAAGCTTCCGGAGCCACATGCCGGATCAATCACAGTATCTGCGGCGCGGTTGATGCAAAAGGAGTTAATGATGTCAACAATGTCTTCGTTGGTGAAAAACTGTCCGAACTTCTGACGTTCTTCCGGAGCTATTAATTTCTGAAAAATCCCCCCTATGATATCATATGGAATTTCCCTGAAATTGTATTGGGCAATATTTGCAAAGACTCCTTTCCAGCCCTGCCGCGAAATTTCCGAGGCGAAGATGAGAGAACCCATCCGATCATCCACGTCGGGATAAAAAATTGGTTCATAGTCGCCGCTTTCAAGAACGGCACGGTGGAATTCCGAACGGAAATATTGATAAATGCCCTCATGTCCATGCCTGCTCCCGGGCATTTCGAGAGCCCTGAGATTCTCCGGATATTTTGCGCGGATCGCCTCATAGAAAATAACACGGTTGCAAAAGACATAGGAAAGCGTCCGGGCGGCGCGTTCAACCGTGTTGTACCAGATGTTCTGATCCGAGGGATCAAATGTCCAAGACATATCGTTAGCCATCCACGACTGCAGGTTCGATGAAAAAGAGGAATCGCTTTTACATTTTTCCAGCATGTAATCACAAGTCCCGTTGACAGGCCAGTCCAAATGCGACTCAAGAGACCTTATAAAAATAAGATCGGGAGACATTCCCCAGTCTTTTTTATCGTCGGCATGGATTTCAGCCAGAAATGCAAATAGCTCCGGAAGAAATTTCGTCTTCAGATGCGAAAGTACCTCAGGACGCTGGCAGTCCGCAGGAGATTTGAGATTCAAACCTGAATTCCAGTCTCTTAGCCGCCTATTAATGATGGGAACATTCCATTTGCTTCGATCGAAAAGAACAAAGCAATTCACGTTCCAAGTGAAGAAATATGGACATTGGACATTGTCAGCTTTTTCAAATGAATCCTGCACGAGAGACGCATCGTAAGGGGAACGTCCTTCAGGCGTGCCAGGAAGTTTGACTTCGCCGCAAAGGAAAGGGGTTTTGCTTCCTTTTAGAAAGATTCGCAGATCACTTCGCCTGTAATTGCCCGTTCCATACTGTTCAATTTTAGCTTCGCCGAAAGGCCATTCTTGGCGGGAACCGAAGAGTTCATCGCAAAAAGATTTCACTTCCGCGCAGAATTCCAATTCATGCATGTGAATTTTTCCTGCTTGACTCATGTCTTTCTTCGTCGCATTTTTATTTTTTGAAATACAAGACATATTTATAGGTTATAATTTATTTTTTAAAACCTTTTCATCAAACAAATGACGAAAAAAAAGAATTTGAAGGAAAAAGAGCTTCAATTCATGTGGAAAAAATTGAAGCGGGGCGCGGAATTCACGGCCGACGACGGCAAGAGCGTAACCGTGCTGTCTCCGGGGACATGGAATTTCGAGGAAGGCCCGGATTTTAGCAATGCGAAATTCGCGATTGACGGAGCCGAACAAATCGGAGACGTGGAAATACATGTGCGGACATCAGATTGGGAAAAACACGGACACTCGGCAGATCCGCGCTATGGCAATGTCAAACTTCATGCCGTCCTTGAAAACGACATTTTGAACGACCCTTTTCCGTTCGGAATAAGAACGCTTGATATGAAATCACTGCCGAAAACACGCCGGCCTTTTTCAGAACAAAAAAAATTCGGAAGGGGCGCGTGTACGAAATTTTTCTCCGGACTTGATGATTTCGCAATCCACGCTTTTCTCGCCGAGGCCGGACTCGAAAGACTTCGCGAAAAATCAGCCGACGCCGGCGCGGAAATAAAAAAAGTTGGATTGAATGACGCTTTTATGCGCAGGTTTTTCGAGTCCGCCGGTTATAAGAAGAATAAAGACAACTTCGTGGAACTCTTTGAAAGGGTCAGAGAACACGGAAAACTTGACGAACTGCCGGTCATTGAAGCCGTGATATGGGGAGAATCCGGTCTCCTCCCGGACACAACAACGCACAAAGTTGCTCCACAAATGAAAAAATTCGCGGCCGATTTGTGGTCGGAATGGTGGAAAAACAGAATCTCTGACAGAAAACCGATAAAGTGGATTAAAAACGGCGTCCGCCCTCTGAATTCGCCGGAACGCAGAATCGCGGGGTTGTGCGCAATCCTGCGCTCAGGCAAAGGCGCGCCCTTAAATGAAATTCTGCGAATTTCGCAAATAAATATCACGCCGGAAAAATTCGGAAGCGGCCTGCTTTCTCTTTTTGAAGCCAGTGATCCGCTCTGGGATGGTTGGACAAACTTCAGGGACGCCCGCAACTTTAAGGCATCAGTGGTTGGAAAAATGCGGGCTCTTGACATCGTCCTCAACGTCGTTATTCCCTTTCTTCATGCGAAATTCGCAAATTCCGGAGATGCCGGGTTTTTGACGTTTTGCGAGAAAACATTTTTGGCAATGCCGTGTCCTCAGGGCAATATCAAAATAAAAAAAGCCGCCAATAAATGGTTTGAACCTCCGTCAAGAGCCAAGTCAATAATAACCGACGCCGCGTCCGCTCAGGGAGTTTTGCTGATTATGAAAAAATTTTGCGAAAAGGGCGCAGAGGATTGTCCGGAATGCGCAATGTTGAAGGCAATTCAAAATTGCGAATTTCGCAAACCGCTAACTTAAAAAAAAACAGAGTCCGCCGCTATGTCGCGGCAGACTCTGTAGCCCGCTTATTTTTACTTATTCTGTCGCTGCCGCTTCAATCTCCGATTCTCCGTAGGATGTCAGAAAATCTTTCGCAGTATCCTTGTTCTCCTTGTGAAGGTCCTTGGCTTCCTGCTTGTGTTCTTCTCTCAGAGATTCGAATGCCGGTTTGGCGCTCTGCCATTCTTCTTTGCTCAACTTTCCGTTGCCATCGGCGTCATATTGGGCTCTCAATGCTTTCCGATCTGATTTGAATGTGCTGCGCAAGTCCTGTCTGCTGTCCTTAATTCCGCTTTTGACATCGCCTCCTGCGCTCCGAAAAGATCCAATTTCGTCCTTTGTAACCTTGCCGTCATCATTCACGTCCACTTTATCCTTTTTTACTTCGCGTGGAACTTTGTCGCGGACATCTTCCCTGCGATCGCGAACATCCTCTTTCTTATCTCTGACATTTTCCCTGCGGTCTGCCCGGTCTTCAGCGCGGTCGCGGACATCTTCCCGACGATCCAAACGATCCTCGACTTTGTCTTTTACGCCGCCGTCGTGATTGGCATCCCAGACATCCTCCTTTTTGTCTCGGACATCTTCCCTGCGGTCCGCGCGGTTTTCCTTCCTGTCGCGAACATCCTCTTTCTTATCTCTGACATTTTCTCTGCGGTCATGCCGGTTTTCAGCGCGGTCGCGGACATGCGCTCCTCTTCCTTTCCCTTGGCTTAACGCGTCGGGGGACAATAAAAGAGCGGCGAGCGTTCCAAGCGCAATAATCATTGATACGTTTTGGGTTTTCATTTTTGTTCTCCTTTTTTTGGTTTTTATTCTTTTGCGAAACGATTTTTGTTCTTATGGATTTATGTTTTGTCAGACAAACCTTTTTTACCTTTGCGCACCTCCATCGCTTTTTGTCTTCACACCGTACTACACATCTTGCCTTGTAAATCTTTCACATAGATGTTATTTTTCCGCAAAAAATATAAAGAGAGCCAATTGTAGCCGGCTCAAGGGCATATGCGCATGAGCGAAAAAGAAATATCCATTTACAGGACACGGGTAACCCTGCTCGAAAAACTCAAAGATAAATATGACGACGCCGCGTGGGCGGATTTTTCTCTTTATTACAGAAA
>JAGVIF010000187.1 GCA_020056205.1 Lentisphaeria bacterium
GTGTTTTTTCCAAAAGCTTGTCACGCTCCTGTTCAAATTTTCTGGCGAGTTCGAAGCGTTCTATGAGCGTTTCTCTCTCAAAATCGCCATTGTAAACGGTTAGAATTTTAATAGCGTTGCCGTAATCCCCCGCCTGCGCGAAGGTTTCAGCATTTCCTTTTAGTCTGTCAAAGACTTTTGAAGCGGCATCAGAGTTCGCGGGAAGATCAGTATCCGGAATTTTATCGGCAGGGCGGGGGACTATGCGTTTGAGGGGGGTGTCTTTCGTTTTTGACGGCATTGGCGTTTCTATTTTTGCCGTAGCCGGAGAGTCCTCAACGGTTGGCGTTGTACGATTAGTTAACGGTTCGTAATTGGGATTGTTTTTGATGTCAAAGTCGCGTTTAATTTTATCGGTGGAAATATGTTTTCGAGTAAATAAGTAGATTCCAAATCCAAGCGCGCAAATAAAAATGACAGCGGCCATTGTCAATTGCGCTATTGGCAGTTTAACTTGAGGATGGGGGGATGAAAAAGGCATTTGCTTTTGTTTGAAGTACGTATTGGGCCTTTTCATTATTGGTTTGGCGATGGTGTCAGTTTCTTTATACTCAAGGTCAGTCATCTTTTTAGCGTAGGGTCTTCTGGTTTCCACTTTCGCTGTTTTGTTGAAATTGCCGGGCGTAGTGCCTTGTATTAGATGAGGACCTGTTATCAACTTGAAGTCATATGGCATGGCGACTCGTATGGGGGCGCTTTCAGCATGAATATATTTTTTTGATAATTTATCGAAAATGGAGATAGTTTCTTTCCATCCGGGACGTTTGTCCGCCTGCGGCTCCATCAGACGGCGCATGAGCGCCAATATATCAGGTGGAATCGAGAGGTTGTATTTCTCCGGGCTTAGGACGCTGGCGTCGTTTTTACTTTTCGCATCTTCAAACGGATGATGACCGCCGGTTGTGAGGAAGTGGAGGATTCCCCCCAGCGAATATATGTCGTTGGAAGGGCTGTTTATTCCGGTATTTAAAAATTCAGAAGAGGAATAGCGGAAATCCCATATATCGAATCCGTTTGAAATAAGATTGTCTTCTTTGATCAAAAAATCTGAAATTCCAAGATCATGGATTAGAATTTCGCCGTTATCCAGGATTGACGCGTTATCAGGTTTCAAATTTTGGTGAGTGATGTGTTCTTTTTCCCACGCGTTTGATAGTGTCTCCGCTATTTTTTTGCAGACAAGAATGGATATTGGAAAATTGGGTTTGCCTCCCCATGCCTGTCTCGCTAAATTTTTCAACGAGATTATGTCACGGTGATGTTTATATGCAAAATAAGTTTTTCCGACAATGGAGCAGCGGTCTATGAGAGGCTCAGTCCCTTTAATATTCAACGTGCCGGCCACTATGATGCGATTAACAAAGCCATCAAAATCGGAGCTGTTTTTAAGAAAAAATGTGCTTGGTATTTTTATTATGAAATCATTGTCGGACATATTTTTGTTCGTTCCCCTGTCTGCAAGGTAGATATTCCAGAGGACTGAGGCTTCCCAAATTTTTTTTATTTTATACCCGTTATATGCGGAATCTATGAGCAAGGGGGGGTCAGGGACTATTTGCGGCGCGCCGCAAATAGGGCATTCGCAGATGTCTCCGATATTTTGATATTCCGCCTGAATGTCAGTTTGACAGCCGGAGCAAAAAAAACTAATCATTAAAAACTCTCCGAGTTTTTGTTATAGTGTCATTCCGGGAATGGGAGGCCTTGTCCGCCTTTTTCCATAATGGTTTTCATGATTGCGAGGGGTTGGTATTCGACAATCAGTTGACTGCCCTCGATTTTGGTTTCGGTAACGGCATCGAGGAAATCCGATACGTTCGGGTCCGCCTCTTCCGCGGCTGCAATCTGGTCTGCGATGGCTTTATTTAGGTAGTCTATTTTGCTTTGCGGCAATGAGATGGAGCCTGCGGCGAGAGTTTTGACCTCGATTTGAATATGGCGGTCCGCGATTTTTGGAACGAATTCGGCCTTGAAATTGATGTATCTTCCGAACGGCGTTTTTATCCCGGGCGCGAAGGAGTATTTCGCGGAAAAAATCCCATTTGAGAATTTGATGTCAAGATTTTTCAGAGCTTCCTTTTTCTTTCCGTCATTTCCGCCCGATATTTGTGTTTCAATTCCGGATTTTATAATTTCGTTGACCTCTATTTCACTAAGAGAAAGACGGGATGGCTGTCCCCCTAACATCGTTTTTAAAATGTCCTTCTCCTGATCATCTCCGGAAAGTTTTTGAATGACGCCAAGCATGATTGTCGTGTCCGGCTCATGCGGCGTATATGCGACCGACGGCGTTTGGTCAAAAACCGCGCTTGCAAGCCAAAGTCCCAGCGATGCGAAAATCGCAAATATCAATAATATCGCGCAAAAAATAATAAGCAGAATCTTTTTCCCTTTCGACATACTCATCTCCTTTTTTTATTAGCCTAACGACCGCGGCGCGGAGCGCGGCGGGTTTCGCCTAGTTGGTTGATTCCTTTTTCCGGTTACGTCGAATTCAAATAACTCCTTCTTTGAATTGCGCTTGCGGAGCTTTACAATCTCGACATCATTTTTGAGCGCTTGGATATTGGGTGTCTATAAACATTGAAATTCCTTAGCTTAGATTTATACTAAAACAATCATTAGCTTGTACCATACACGGTATTTAAACAATAAAAATTAAAGATAAAACTGTAGGATTGTGAAATTCGCGAAAGGAAATATTTTTTTTATTCTGGCTGCGGCTCTGATGTTTTGCATGGAGTTCTTCAGCATTTGGGATAAGTCTCTTACTTTTGACGAGGGCGCGCACGCGCATTACGGGCTGAATATTTTGCGCGGGGATTCCGCGCGCTTTGATGACAGCAAAATGCCGGTGTCGGCGTTAAACGCCCTGCCTGTCGCGTTCGCGCAATTCCTTCAGAAAAATGTTTTCGTGGGAAGACTGCCTGCTGTTTTTTTTTACTACGGGTGCGCGAGAGTTCCTACGATGCTTTTTTCGCTGATTGTTCTCTTTTTCCTATATCGTTGGGCATTAAGCTGTTACGGAGCGAAGTCGGCAATGCTTTCGGCGTTTCTTTTCGCGTTTTCCCCCAATATTATCGCCCATTCAAGCCTGATAACCACCGATGTCTACGCGATGGGAGGGCTTTTTTTCTCCGTATTATCGCTATGGTTTTTTCTGCGGAAAAGGTCTTTGTTCAGACTATTTTTGTTCTCCGGAGCGGTCGCTTTTGCGATGATTTCCAAATTCAGCTGCGTCTTCATTTATCCGCTTTGTTTTGCGATTTTCGCAATTAAATATTCTCCGTTTCTGGCAAGAATGTTTTTGAAGAGGAAAAGATATGCCTTGCGGGTCTTTGCCGTTTTTTTTCTGCGGGATATAATTATTTTCCTTGCCGTGAATATTTTTCTATTGAATTCGGCGTTCCTTTTCAACGGGACTTTCAGGGCATTAAACGCTTACGAGTTTAAAAGTTCGGGGTTTAAATATCTTTCGGAAATTCCTCTCGTTTCCTTGCTCCCTATTCCGCTTCCGGCGCCTTTTGTGGAAGGGATGGACTGGGTTCAGTATCATCAGAGCACGGGCAGGAATTTCGGCGGAATATATATGCTCGGCAAAATTGCTCCGCCGGGCGAAGGCTTCATGGCTTATTACCTTGTCGCATGGCTTTTCAAAATTCCCCTGCCGACTCAACTGCTTTTTTATATTGCTATTGCCGGATATATTTTCCACAGGAGAAAGAATCGCCTTTCTATTTTTTTAGAGGATGAATTTATTTTTCTACTCCTTCCGGCATTTTTCTATTTTTTCCTTTTGAGTTTTGTGTTGAAAGCCCAGCTTGGCGTGCGATATATGCTTTTATGCATGCCTTTTGTGTTTGTCTTCTCCGGAAGGTTTTTGCGCGCCGGCGCGCCGGAAAGCAGATGGAA
>JAGVIF010000389.1 GCA_020056205.1 Lentisphaeria bacterium
GCCGCCGCCGAAGGCGAGATTGCCGCCGTCGAACCGGAAATGGTCGGAGGCAAAGGGAAAGCGGAAGAGGAAGGTGAAGAAGGGGCAGTTCCGGCCGGGGAGCAGAAGGATAAGAAGGATAAGAAGGACAAGAAGGACAAGGAGAAAACCAAGGATAAAGAAAAAAAGTAAGGGACTCGAATGGCTGAAGACAAATCCGCTTTTCGCCTGCTCGCATCGCTTGGCAATCCCGGCAAAGAATACCACGGAACAAGGCACAACGCCGGATTCACGGTGGCGGAGAGCCTTGCGGAAAACTTCGACGGAATTTCATCGGAGTTCAAGATTCCGGGCGGGACGGCCAGAAAGTTCGTCTTTAACAATACTGAAGTCCACATCGTCAAACCTCTGAGATTTATGAACCTCAGCGGCGAAACAGTGGCGTCGTTCATTGCAAAGAAAAATTTGAAACCTGAAAATTTGCTCGTCATCCATGACGACATGGATATTCCCGTAGGCAGAATAAGGATAGCCATGGGAGGCGGAGCCGCAGGACACAAGGGCATACAGTCAATAATAGACTGCCTCGGATCTGCGAATTTCGCAAGACTGCGCTTCGGAATAGGCAGAGGACAAAGCAACGACGCGAGAGACTATGTCCTATCGGTTTTTGACGGGAAAGAAAAGGAAATTTTAGAGAAAGCGGTTGAACTTTCAGTTTCAGCGGTAAAGTTCCTGCTCGAAAATGGAGTCTTTGCCGCCATGAACGAGTTTAATGGCAGAAATCTCGCGCCGGCGGAAAACCGCCCGGCGGCACAAAAAGAGGAAAATTAAATCCGCGCCGGCCAAAATGCCGCGCAATGTTTTCTATAACGACATCAAAACGGAGGTTGTGATTTGAAAAAGTATGAGACGATCATAATCCTTGACGAGAAATACGTCGAGGATCAAGGCAAGCAGTTTTCTGAACAATTTTTGGAACTGGTAAAAGAGCTCGGCGGAAATATCGTTGAAACAGTTCCTATGGGCAAGAAACAATTCACTTATCAGATTAAAAAAAGAAAGGCGGGCGTATACTGGGATTTCATATATGAACTGCTTCCATCAAAAGTCGCCGCCATAACGGAAAAATATCGCCTTGACGAAAGAATTCTGAGACTGAGAACTTACGACGTATAAGTTCAAGCTGTTGCGGCCTTTGGCAACCTAATTTAAGCAAACCCTGCAAGCTGAGTCGCAGCCACAGGCGAAGATTGGTCCTTTTACTGAAACTTATACAAGTAAATATTCACCGAAAGGACGGGGTTCGGTGAATATTTACACTAAAATAGTATTGAATTTATAAGGAGGAAAGCGCAATGCCATCATTGAACAAAGTTTATCTCATGGGAAATCTCACTAGGACGCCTGAACTCAGATACACCCCCAACGGGGCTGCAATCTGCGAGTTCGGCCTCGCTGTCAACAGGAGATATCTGTCCAACGGAGTTCCAAAAGACGAAGTCGCTTTCATTGACATCAATGTATGGCAAAGACAGGCTGAAATATGCCACAGACGGTTGCAAAAAGGCTCTCTTGTCATGGTGGAGGGACGCTTTAAATCAGACCAGTGGGAAGACAAGGATTCCGGAAAAAAAAGGTCAAAGATACTTGTAGTAGCCGAAAGAATTCATTTCCTCGCGATGCCTCCGAGAGATGACCATTCTTCCAGTGAAACTGAAGGCGGACAGAGCCAGCCCTCCAATTTACCGAGACCGCCGCGCCAGGACAACGCGCAGGATTACAGCCAAAAAACACAGCAGAAGGACAACTCTCCCCGTCAGCAGACGCATTCCGCCCCTCCCCCGCCGCCCCCTGAACCGGATGATTACGATGCCCCGCCGTCAAATGAAATCGAACACGAGGATAATGTTCCGTTTTGAAAATAAAAATAATATTCAAGGAGACAGAATAAAATGAAAAGAGAAATGCCTAAAAAAAGAAGGAAGATAAAGTTCATCAAGAGAACGTGCAGATTTTGCGAGAATCCGCTGGAAAAAATAGATTTTAAAAACGCCGAACTGCTCAGAAAATTCCAGACCGAAAAAGGGAAAATCCTCCAAAGAAAAATGACCGGAAATTGCCTGAGACATCAAAGAATTCTCTCCGCCGCCGTAAAACGCGCAAGAGAGCTCGCCCTCATATA
>JAGVIF010000369.1 GCA_020056205.1 Lentisphaeria bacterium
AGTTCTTTGTTAATGGGCTTGACACCCATTTTTGATGCGGTAAGGTGTGGGGACAAAGCGAAAATTTATAAACCAAACGGAGGACACTATGAAAAACTGAAAAACAAAAAGAGCGGGAATTGTAATCGGGCTGTTTGTGATGGGGGGGAATCGTCGTCATCGCAACGCCGCCAAGCGGAACGATGACAATCGCCCCGGAGATGAACTTGGTCAAACAAGCGGCACGGGTTACGGTGACGGTAAGTCCGTCCGATGCCGAATTTACAAGGACCGGAACAGGTGGAGCTAAACTGGTTGGTTCCCCGCCCGTCAACGCGAAAGAATTTGGAATAAAAAGCGATAATCCGTTACACCCAACCGTAACCGGGATAATTACTGTTACAGTTCCTCCGGGTGGACCGCCGGAAGCTCCCTTCCCTGTTTCCGCAGACGCATGGTTTGTTAAATTTGAGAACCTTCTAGCTAATGTCGACAGCGGAAACCTTGATAAAGATTTAAGGGCATCGGTAGAAGTTTCGTTGAAATATAAACCAGAGGGCGCCCCTATTGGACCAGTAACTTGCGTGGTAACATTTTCTGTTCAAAAGAGATACAAAGGAGGATTCACGTATGATAACAATGGGGCACGCTTGGAAGGCGGTACTGGAAGCCTTGAACAAACATATACCGCCAGTTGGCAACGCGCCACACCAACATCTTCACTTCCTAAAAAGTACAGAGCCTCAGTAGCGGTGAAATGTTCGTCTCCCGCTTGGAGCGCTACCGCCAAGGACAAATAGAAATTGTTTTAAGCAAAACTAAACGGAGAAGGTATATGCGTTTTTTATATGTGTTTGTTATTGCCGCCTCTTGTTGGACAACTGCTTTGTTTGCCGATGAGAGCGAGAAAAAGTTGTCAGGGGCGGGCGTCCTTGCTTTTTTAAATGATGAGACTGGTGATTCCCTGCAGAAAACTAATTTTGTCTCTGAAACCCCCTTGTCTGACGAACTTGCGAATACCTATTTTCAATATCTATCATCAAGTTCGTGCAGGGATTCAAGTCTTGTAGGAGATATAATCTCGAAAGTTGCAACTGGCGGATATCGTCCGGTTCTCGAACAGCATATAGTTTCCTATCTGAAACAAGAGATTGAAAAAGCCAAGGCGGCCCCGCATTATATGTCGGCCGACCCCGCTAAAATGGTAAACATCCTTTCAGCGATATCTTCTGTGCCTAGAGATGGCATCGAGACATCGAAATTCATCATTCCCGATAAGATAGTGACTGATTATCTTCATGATGAACTTGAGGATGGAGAGAAGCCACCATTGGAGTCTTTCTTCGAAGGATGTCTGGCCTATCTCTATCTGGAATATCTGAAATACACTCCGTCTTATGGCGTCGCCTACCATTTTTTTATGTCTCCCGGCTTATTGTTAGGCCATTGGTCTGATCGATTCTTTGCAACGAAGAAAAAAAATCTTCTACTCGAAAAACTGCAAGCCAACTCTAGCATAAGAGATGCTTCGATATTTCTCGCAAAACTTGCAGAGTCGCAGATACTCAGCGAAATGAATAAGGAAGATGTAAATGTGGTGGTGAAATATTTATGCGGGAATAATGGCAATAAGGCCAATATGCCAAGCTTGCAGGGGTATTTCGATTTGTCCGGTTTTCATATAGTGAGATACTGGACTCATAATGCCGAACTTGACATTGGAAACATGCCGTATCTGTATGAATACTGGCAAAAAATCTATATTTCAACAAAATGGGATTTGGCAAAAACCGCTCTTGAAACATATAAGAAATCTGATAACCCGCTTGATATAATCATTGCTAGTATGCAGCTAAAATCGTTAAATAATTATGACTACGGTGATTTTTTCAACATCTATATAAGCCGAGTCGGCGAAGGCAAAAAATTTAAAGATAAAACTTACATAGAACATACCTTTGCCGTCAATGCCTGTCCGGATATTCCGCAACAAAGGGTGCAAGAATGGAACAATTATCGGCAACAAGTCCTCTCTTGGCTCTCGACTGTCACCGGCGAGAAGATAGTGGATGAGTGAAAGGGAAAAAGAGAAAGAAGTTCTAAAGTTCTAAAGTGCGGGAGTGCGCAAGTTCGGGAGTGGTCGGAATTGTCAGACACG
>JAGVIF010000580.1 GCA_020056205.1 Lentisphaeria bacterium
AGCGAAATCACCGATTATTTCCTCGTTTATAAAGAGGAAATCCCATGGGTATTTGATTATCCTGCTTTCATCGTCGAGAGAAATTTTTTCGCAATTTAGCGGCGCTGTCCGGCGCTCGTCGGATGTCCATGCGAGAGGCGTTTCGCCGTCGGATTCAAGGACAACGAAGTTCTTCATTGGTGCGATTTTCGCAAGCATTTTTTTTGACGGCCAAAAGTCTTCTCTCACGCAGATAAAATCCTGCGGCAATTTTCTCAGGCGCTCCCGAAGCGCGTCCGAAAACTTGAGTCCGGCGACGGGAATGTCTGAAATTTCGCATCCGACCGCGAGGGGATGAAGGTTTGTTTTCGGGCTGACATTTATTATTTTTAAATTCATTCTCTTAACCTATGTTTATTATCAGGAACCTAGACTAATTCCTTCTTTATTACTTTGCTTATCTTTTCCGTCCAGAGAGAGACCTTTTCCTCCGTCAATGCCTCAAGAAGTATTCTGATTTTATTTTCAGTCCCCGAATATCTGACTATGACCCTTCCGTCGCCGTCAAGAGCCGACTCGCATTTTTTGATGATATCCGCAAGCGATGGAATTTCCATGACGGGAATCTTTTCCCTCACGTTGAGGCTTGTTATTTTCTGCGGAAAGTCCGTCATAAAGGAGGCGAGTTGTTTAAGCGATTTGCCTGAGGAAAACATCAGTTTCATCACGTGGAGAGCCGCAATGATTCCATCGCCGGTGGTGGCATAGTCCATAAAAATTATGTGGCCGGACTGTTCTCCTCCAAGATTGAATGAGCCGGAACGCATTTTTTCAATGACATACCTGTCTCCGACATCGGTTACTTCAATTTTTATTCCGGCCTTTTGCATGGCCTTGTGCAATCCCATATTGCTCATTGAGGTTAGCACGATGGTGTTGGCGGCAAGTCTTTTGCGAGCGGAAAAATCCAATGCGCACAGGCCGAGTATTTTATCGCCGTTGACTATGCTTCCATGAGAATCGCAAAATATGACTCGGTCGGCGTCGCCGTCGAGAGCTATTCCGATATCGGCTTTGCTTTTTACGACCTCCTCAGATATTCTCTGCGGATATGTTGCCCCGCAATTTTCATTTATATTGTGTCCGTTCGGAGAAACGCCGATGGTTTTTACTTCCGCCCCCAGCTCTCTGAAAATAAGGGGGGCGAGGAGGTATGCCGCCCCGTTCGCGCAGTCGAGAACGATTTTTACGCCCTTCAAACTCGTGTCCCTGATGGAACTTTTCGCGAACTCTATGTATCTGCCTCTTGCGTCCTCTATTCTATATGCCTTTCCTATCAGTTGCGTGTTGATGTGTTCGCTGTTGATTTCTCCGCCAAGAACGTGGCGTTCGATGTCAAGCTCAAGCTCGTCCGGCAGTTTAAAGCCGTCAGATGAAAAAACTTTTATCCCATTGTCATCGCTCGGGTTGTGGGATGCGGTGATCATTATTCCGCAATTCGCCCCCATTGATTTTGTAAGATGGGCTACCGAGGGCGTCGGCATAGGTCCGACGGCAAGCACGTCCATCCCCATGCTGACAAGTCCGCTTGTGAGAGCCGTCTCTATCATGTAGCCTGAGAGCCTTGTGTCTTTTCCTATTACCGCCCGCGCCGAGCCGTGTCCCTTCGCTCCAAAGATGTGCGCTATCGCCTTGCCGACCTGCAGAGCTATTTCCGGGGTTATCGGATAAGTGTTGGCTTTGCCCCTTATTCCATCCGTTCCAAATAATTCTCTCATATAAAAATCTCCTTATCTTCGTGCTCCGGTGCGGCGTTATGCGGTTTATGTCTGCTCACTTTTTTCCTTGCAATCGGAAAACTCTTTCAAAAAGAAATAACCTGTTTGAATTCCTGATGCAATGGAGGTAACTTATTTTCATTACTGAATAAAACAAATCGGGGGTTGGATACTTGAAAAGACTTTGGCTTATCAGACATGCGGAAAGTGAGGCTCAAACAGGGAAAGAACTTTGTTTCGACAGTTCGCTCAGCAGGCTTGGAGTATTGCAGGCTGAACAGTTGAAGAAAATATTTGACGGGATAGAAATGGATGTCGCATATTTGAGCCCATTGAAAAGGGTCAGAGAAACATACGAGAATTCGGGAATAAACTGCAAAAAGGTGATATTTGACAGCCGCATAGTGGAGGAAATGCAAGAAGGAGCTTATTCCACAATCCTGCCGTACGAGGAATTGCCTGCCTACGGAGAGGCGGACAAGTCGGACGCTTGGAATCTTGATCCTGCGGCCCGCGCGAAATCCTTTTTGTCGGAACTGAACAAAACAGGACACGAAAAAATACTGATAATTTCACATTCCGGTTTTCTGAGCAGGCTTATGCTGGCCATTGTAGCAGGAAGCGACTCCCCTCCCCTCTCAACGGCTAATATATATTTTGGAATTAACAATTGCGGAATATCCTCAATCTCCCTCAGAAATCATGAAAATAAAAACGATATTGTCTTGTTCTGGAATGATGTCTCCCATGTCCGCCATTTGCTCGGATACGACCCGATGAAATAATTCGATTGGAAAAAGTGTCAGGTGAAGACAGGTCGGATTTTGAGAATTATTTTCTCGGGAGCGAAACCCATCTTCCTTTTTCCCTTTCCCTTTTGCTTTCTACTTTCTCCTTTGAAACTGCCGTTGGAGTTCACAGCCCCGAGGCCCCGCAGCTCGGGATCTTCGACTTTAGCGTGTCTCTTTCTTGGCAGTTTC
>JAGVIF010000312.1 GCA_020056205.1 Lentisphaeria bacterium
CATTGTCTTCAAGGTCGGCCTGGTAGCAACCCGGCGACAGTTCAGCTTTCTTTTTTGCCATCGTGTTCAAAATATCCAAAGGGAAACCGGCATATTCGTCTGTGGAAGATTCTTTTCCTATCTGCTCAAGTTGGGCGTTTTCTCCCGGTCTAAGACTTGAACGTGAACGCCAATAGACGCCATTGGAGTCTTTTAAAATCAGATTTTTAATTTCGGTTCCAAGCCCGTTTGTGGCCGAAACCGGATTGCCTTCTCTGACATCAAGTTTTTCTCTTCTATGTTCGAGTTTTGTCAACGCGATGAATTCCGGCGTTCTGGGCAGAACAAAATTGTGGACTTTGAGTTTGCCGTTTTCCGCGACGACGCGCCCTTCAAAGGTTCTGCTTCCGTCATCTTTAGGATTAAGATAAAGTATTGAAGTTTCAGGGACTTCAACAGGGGCAATCAATCCAAGCGGGGCTTCCAATCCTGTTCTTTGGCTGATGAACGCGACCCCCTTGGTCTGGTCAAGGTGTGTTATGCTCCGGGTTAAAATTTTCGGCGTTATGCCGTCGCTCAGAAGGGAGATTAGGAGCAGAATAATGCAAGCCGCCGTTGAAATCGCGGGAATGAACAAAAGCGGCAACAATGGTTTCTTCAGCCGTTTGCTCGCTATTATAGCCACCGGCCCTATGAGGATGGCAAAAAAGGTTACCACTAAAATCATCAAAGGCGGAGAAATTCTCGTCATTTCCCACGGGGGATTTGAACTAAAGGCTGAAAGCAAAATCTCCATGAGATAATTTTTTTCGCCTTTTTCAAGAGTTTTCATTGTTTTGACGCGTCCGATTCCGTAGTCAAATTTCTGTTTTTGCGCGGAGAATGAAGATGGGGGATATTTTTTATAAATTTCGCTGATAAACCCCTCATTGTCGGTTTCAAAGTTGATAGAACCTCCTATATAAACCCAGTCGAGCATGGCGCTGCGTTGTTTTTCATTCATGGAGTTCCAGACATTTTCGCTCAGGGAAATCGTTGGCATATTCACGTAATCCCTGAAACTGTCGGGCAGTTGGCGCGCGTCTTTTGGGCGAATTAGAGGAATATCGCCGGAATTGTTTCTGTAGTTGTAGTCGCAGGAGAAATTTCCTATATGGCCGCTCTCTTTCCTCTTGATATTTTTAACAAACAAATTCCAATATGTGTATGATCCGGGAAAGACAGGGGTATAGACTTTCACTGTCGCCGAAGAC
This sequence comes from Lentisphaeria bacterium, assembly GCA_020056205.1. Classification (GTDB taxonomy): domain Bacteria; phylum Verrucomicrobiota; class Lentisphaeria; order Victivallales; family GWF2-50-93; genus JAGVIF01. The sequence goes on from JAGVIF010000312.1 coordinate 1,233, forward strand.
CCTTGCGGAATCCGAATATTTTTAATAAAAACATTTCTTCTGTAATCGTTTTGCATGAATGCCGCGTTTTGCCCGACGGAACTTTGATTGGAGAAAACGAGCGTCCCCGTAAAACACCCGTTTCTGCTGTTCCAAAATGTTGTCTGGCATGACAGGTTGTCTCCAAGCTCCGTCTTGACAGTGTCCGCGTTGAGGATTATGTCAGCCGGGCGGGAAGGCAGAATGGCGCACAGAAAAAAAACAGATGAAAGAGTTATTTTACGAAAAGCTTTTCTTCCGGTCATTATAAGTAACTCCTTCTCCTTTAAAACTGCCGCTTTTTTCGGGGTCGAATGGCGTTAAGATAATGCGCATTTCGAGGTAGCGCGGGTCTATTTGACCCGCGACTATCGGGGTCAGATAGACCCAAGTTACTTTTTTCGAAATCTTTAACTTAGCGCCATTCGGGTCGGGGTCCGCCATCGCTATTGGCATCGGTATCGATTTCAGATTGCCGATTTCAAAAACAATTATCGAATAGGTCGTATAGGACATATTCAGTGAACTATGCGTTACTCGTATATGTTCTATTTTTTCGCAATTATCGCTCTCGGGTCGCATGGGACGCGATTTGTCTGCTTCATTATTCTGGAAACGATTTCGAGCGTGGTGATTTTTTCCGCCCTTGCCCTGTAGTCCGTAATTATTCTGTGGTGAAGCGCCCAGTGAGCCACATTCTCGATATCGGCGAACCCGACGCCGGGCCTGCCGTCAATGAGCGCCGCGCCTCTTGCCGCTTCCGCGATCGCGATGGCGGCTCTTGGCGACGCCCCGTATCTTATGAATTCGCTTATTCCGGCAATTTTTTTTTCCGGCAGAGTTGACGAGACTATTTTGGCTATGAAAGAGGCCACTGCGTCCGGAATAAAAATCCTGTCAACGATGGAAAAGGCGAAGTCCAAATCTTCTCTGTCAAGGATCTGAGTTAACTGCGGAATTTCTCCCCTGTGCCTTTCGGTGATGATTTTTTCAAGCGCCCGCTCATCCGGGGACTGCAGTTCAAGTTTGAATAAAAACCGGTCAATCTGCGCCTCCGGGAGCGGATATGTGCCTTCCAACTCGATTGGATTTTGCGTTGCCAATACGAAGAAAGGGGAAGGCAGTGTCATTTGTTCTCCGAGCAGGGTAACGGTTTTTTCCTGCATGGCTTCAAGGAGGGCGGATTGCGTTTTCGGAGACGCCCTGTTTATTTCATCAGCGAGGACTATGTTGGTGAATACGGGTCCCGGAGTGAAACGCATTTCTCTGCCTCCGCCAATTTCCTGAAGTATGTGCGAGCCAAGGATATCTCCCGGCATCAGGTCGGGGGTGAATTGGATTCGCTTAAAATCGAGGTCAAGCAATTTGCCGAGACAATTTACGAGGGCGGTTTTTCCGAGTCCTGGAAGCCCTTCAAGCAGGACATGCCCCCTCGCGAGAATGGCGCTTAATATCATTTTAAGATCGGAAGAG
>JAGVIF010000426.1 GCA_020056205.1 Lentisphaeria bacterium
AAAAATAATTCCCGATTTGACTATTGAAATCATCCCCGGCATAACATCATTTCAAACGGCCGCCGCAAAAGCGCAAATCCCGCTTGCGGAAGACGAAGAGATAATTTCAATATTTCCCGCTTTTTCGACGGGCATTGTTAAGAAAATAAAAAAATCTCCGTCAGACACAATAATTATAATGAAGCCTTTTAAAACACGAAAAGATATTGTCAGGCTTGCGGAAAAACTTAAATATTCGGGGCTATACGCCTCAAAGCTTTGCTTCAAAGAGGAAAAACTCATATCTGATTTTTCAGAGGTGGATAAACTTCCTGAGGAATACCTTTCCCTGTTCATAATTAAAAAATAAAGACTTTCAATGCGTTCACATGAGTTCACATTAGCCGATGTTTTGGTGTCGGTAGGCTGGATACTGTTGTCCGTAGGGATTGGGTCATTCGTCGCTAATGTCATCGAGGGCAGGAACTGGACGGGATTTATATCATTCATCTCCAAGCCTCTGCTCTATTTCAGCAGACTGCCCTCTATATGCGGGACGGCTTTTATAACGGCATTTTTTTCTAATAACGCCGCCGGCAGTATGATTGCGTCCGCTTATTCGGAGAAAAAAATATCCAGGGGAGAGATGTTTCTTTCCGCGATTGCGAATTCTTTTCCGGCTAAATCAAGACACATGCTCAGGCCGTCCGTTACTATTATTCCTCTTCTCGGAATCCCGGCGATACTTTATCTCGCTCTTCAATTTGTTCTTGAAATAGCTCAGGTCTTGCTTGTAATATCAATGGGAAGGAAAAAGAATTGCCCGGACAACTCCGGCTTTGAAGAGTTCAGGCGGGAAATACCGTCATGGAAAGAGACGATGAGGAAGTCTGTTAAATCAACGGGAAAATTGCTGGTCAGAGTCATATGCATTACTGTTCCAATTTTCGTTCTTGTCGCGTATCTCGGGGACAAAGGCGTTTTTTTAAAGATGGAAAAAAAGATTCCATCCAAACTGCAAACCGTTCTGTCGTCGGAAATAATAGCGATAATGGGCTCAAAGATGGGCGGGCTTGTGAGTTCCGCGACTGTCGCGGCAAAAATGCGATACGATGGAAAAGTCACAACGCTGCAGATATTGATCGCGCTTATGGCCGCCAATCTCATCACTATCCCCTTCAACGCGCTCCGCAGGAATCTTCCGACTGCGCTCGGAATATTTCCCAAAAAAGACGGATTATGGATTGTAACAATCACGCAAGGATTGCGTTTCTTATTTAATTTCATTGCGTTGTCAATTTTAATTTTTATACAGCTTCGCATCTGAATGAAGGCGCTCGTAGTAGCGCAAATTATTGCGCGGTCTCGGATTAAGACAACGGCGAATAAATTCGCCTACTACAAACGTTTGAAAAATCAACAAATATAGAAAGGATCAAAACAATGGAAAAGAACGGCAATCCATATTCAGACATAAAATGGGACATGACCGCCCAGCAGATAGAGGCGGAAAGTTTTCGTATTATTGAGAAAAAATTCAAAAAAACGCCTTTCTCGGGCGCTGAATGGAAAGTCGCGCGCCGCCTGATTCACACATGCGCGGATTTCAGTATCTGCCGGAATCTGAAATTTGAATACAACCCCATCGAATCAGGGCTCGCCGCTCTTTCAAAAGGGAGTCTGATATACTGCGATTCAAATATGATAAAAAGCGGGTTATCCGTCGAAAAACTCAAACGTTTCAACGGCGCTTATTCAAAAGACTCCATTTACTGCTATATCGCGGACGCCGATGTCGCCGATTACGCAAAAGAGAAAAGCATAACCCGCGCGCTCGCATCCCTGAAAAAGGCCGAACCAATACTCAACGGAGCCATCGTTCTAATCGGCAATGCGCCTCTCGCCCTCGCCGGAATTATCAGACTCCATAGAGAAAAAGGGATAAGGCCGTCGCTGATTATCGGCATGCCCGTCGGCTTTGTCAACGTGCTGGAATCAAAAAAACTCCTCATGACAACGGATATTCCCAGAATTCTGATTGACGGACGCAGAGGCGGAAGCGCTCTGGCTGTAGCCGCCCTCCACGCCATAATGGAAAACCTGAATCCGTGATGGGTTTGACGATTGAAGGATTGGATTATGGAAAACAATAAAAGAAAAAATCTCAGGACGGGCTTCACCACCGGAGCCTGCGCCGCGGCGGGTGCGAAGGCCGCATGGCTCTTGTATAACGGAAAAGGAATTCATGATAAAATAAATATTATATTCCCCGACAGAAAGCGCCGTTGTTTGAAAATTGACTCATCTGAAACGCGGAACGGAAAAGCCTCTGTTTCTCTAATAAAAGACGCCGGCGACGATCCTGACGTAACCGACAAGGCGCGGATAACCGTGAAAATCAATTCGATTTCAGCCGGAGAAATTTCCAATCGCGATTATGCCGTTGATATATTGAGCGCCTCTTTCGCGATCAGAGGCGGAAAAGGCGTCGGATACGCCGCAAGAAAAGGATTGCCGGTTCCTCAAGGCAAATGGGCGATCAATCCTGTTCCATTAAAAATGATTTCAGAGAATATAGCCGAATGCGAAATTCGCAGACACGGCCTTTTTCTGCTCGATATATCCGTAAAAGATGGAGAGGCGATAGCTAAAAAAACACTTAATCCGGCGCTCGGAATAAAAGGCGGCATATCAATTCTCGGGACAAGCGGAATAGTAGTTCCATATTCTAATAAGGCTTATATTGACACCGTGAAAGTCCTTCTGAGGGGCGCGGCGGAATATGGGATAAAACACATTATATTATGCACCGGCGGAAGCACCGCAAAGGCATTGAAAGAAAGCTGTCCAAAAATTCCCGAAATAGCGATAGTCCGCATAGGCGATTTCATAAATCCGGCCATTAAATTCGCGTCTTCGCTCGGCTTCGATAAAATCACGGTCGCCTGTATGCCTGGAAAACTCCTCAAATATGCCGAAGGACACAAAAACACCCATGCGCATAATGTCGCGCAGCAGTTTTCCGGACTTGCGAAATTCGCAAAAAAGATCGGCGTGGACGGCAAAACCGTCAACAGAATAAAAAACGCGGCGGCCGTGAGAGAAATTTTTGATTTCGTAAAACCGGATATAAGAGCTAAATTGCTCGACAATATGGCGGAAAACGCGTTGAATAATTTTCGCGGATGGACGGGTTCGCAAAATATTGACATTGTGGTTTTTGACTCCGATGGAAAACCTGTCACCACGAAAAGTTGCCTATAACATCGCAGTATTGAAGTTTTCAAGTTCGTAGTAGCGCAATTTATTGCGCGTTCCTAAGAGCAAAGAACGGCGAATAAATTCGCCTGCTACAAACAAGGAGCAACAAGCCGCTCTACGGGCGCGCTTTAATTTGAAGGTGACTTAAATGAACAAAAAAGTTAAAGTGATAATCATCGGATGCGGCGTATCTCCTGAGTGCATTTCCCCGCATGCCAAGGATCGCGTCCTGCGGGCCGATGTCATTGCCGGAGGGAAAAGACTGCTTGATTTGTTCCCCGAGTTTAACGGCGAAAAAATAGCGATAAAATCGGGAATTTCTGATTTCTTCCCGAAAATAAAATCTCTTTCAAAAACCGGAACCGTTGCGATTCTCGCATCCGGCGATCCGCTTTTTCACGGAATCGGAGCCGCAGCGGAAAAATATTTTGAAAAAACCGAGTATGAAATAATCCCAAATGTTTCCGCAATGCAATCCCTTTTCGCCAAACTTAAAATCCCGTGGTGCGGCGCCAAATTGCTGAGCGTTCACGGCGGAAGAAAAATCAATTTTCGAAACGCCCTTGCATCATCAATTTCCGTCATTTATTGCGACGACAAAATAACCGCGTCGAACCTTGCGGCAAAATTCGCCGAAATTTTTCATCCGTGCGGAAAAAGACCGGCCGTGACCGCTGAAAATCTCGGAATGAAAAATGAAAAAATAGAGACCGGGACTATTTCTCATCTTGCAAAGAAAAAATGCGGAGGGCTTTCAATCCTTCTTCTTCTTCCCTCTAAAGAAATCACCGATGAAGGAATAGCTCTCGGACTTCCGGATTCAAACTTTATCCACGAAAACCGGATGATAACTCATCCCGAGATTAGAGCCATTGCTCTCTCAAAACTAAAAATCGGACCCGGGATTATGTGGGATTTGGGCGCGGCCAGCGGCTCCGTCGGAATCGAGGCCGCAAGTCTATGCCCTGACCTGAAAGTCTATGCCGTCGAGTCAAATAGAAAAAGATTCCTGCAGATGAAAAAAAACGCCGAACATTTCGGACTTTCAAATTATTCTCCATATCATATTGGCGCCAAAGAATTTATTGGAATGTCCGTTCCCCGTCCAAGATGCGTCTTTGCAGGCGGAGGCGGAAAAGATATTTCAGAAATAATAAAAAAAACATTTTGCCGTCTTCTCCCCGGCGGACGGTTAGTTGCCGCCGCAGTTCTGCTTGAAACAAAAGCCGAGCTGACAAAAGTCCTCCGTAAAAATTTCATAGAGGCTGTGACTATTTCAATAAGCCATTCATCATCTCTTGGCAAAGGCAGGCTTATGAAATCGGAAAATTCAGTGGATATTTTTGTATATGGGAAGTAGTCTCCCAAATAACAATTAAAAGAAAGGGGGAATAGATATGAAAAAGAAAAGATTTGGCTCGGAAGGGCGCTGTCGTCTGTGCAAGAAAAATATAGAGGGAGACAAAATTTCGGGACACCTTGAGAAATGCAGGGGGAAATTATTAAAAAAAGATGACAACCGTCCCGTCAATGTAATGCAAATTTCAGCCTGTGGAAAACATACCCCCGAATTCTGGCTGCAACTTGCGGCCTGGGATGGCGCCACACTTTCCGACATAGATAAATTTCTGCGTCATGTGTGGCTTGAATGCTGCGGGCACTTAAGTTCATTCAATATTAATGGAGTAATATACGAATCCCAAGCAGATGATGACGGCGCCGGTTTTTTTCCCTTTGACGCAAAACCTCTCTCAATGTCGTCGGTCACGCTAAATGAAGTACTCAAGCCCGGAACCGTCCTACAGCACGAATATGACTTTGGGACAACAACCGAACTTGAGCTCGAAGTACTGGATGTCTTTCAAGCGTCCAAACCGCAAGCACCCGTCATTCTACTCGCCCACAACATAGAGCCGAAAATAAAATGCGTCTCTTGCGGAAAGATCGCGAGTCTGATTTGTTCCGGATGCTGTTATGATTTTCAATGTTTCTGCGAAAAATGCGCGCCCAAGCACGAGTGCGGAGAAGACATGATGCTGCCGCTTGTCAACTCCCCGAGAACCGGTATGTGCGGATATGACGGCCCCGGTCTGTAGGGTATTGCTGTCAGGTTGGGATTTTTGAACTGAATATCCGAGCCAATTGCAAAACTCAAAATCGCCGCCGATGAAGGAGATTATGGAATTCAGACGAGCCGCAAAACCGGAGGCATACCCGAGGCGGTATGTCGAGGATTTTGCGGCGAAGTATGATTTCATAAGAACTTCATCCCTAACGGGTT
>JAGVIF010000212.1 GCA_020056205.1 Lentisphaeria bacterium
TCCAACACTCAATCTCCAACCGACGAAGGACAGAAATAAACTTGGACATTGGATATTCCGTATTCGTTATTGGATATTCAGTTTAAATATCCTTAACCTGATAGCAATGCACTTCATCCCTCGCCGCCTTGCATTTGCCTCGCCGGGGATGCCTTCACGGAGTCAGGTATAACCCTACGAAAAACACAGAATTTAAAATTAATTTGAGCCAATTGCGAAGATGTAAGCATAATTCGGAAGAAACATAAACATGTTTAAAAAAAGTCTCTTTCTTAAGTTTATGTGGACTCACAGACGGAAATTCCACGCCGGTTTATCCTATGCTGTCCTCAGATGCCTGGTAGTGGCGCCGTTTCCGTGGTTTTTCCAGAATATCATAGATGTCCAGTTTAGGAACGAAAACATATCCGCGATAATCTGTCTTTGTATTATTTTTATAGGACTCCTTTTCTTTCATTTTATTTTTTCTATAAAGGGAGCCCACATGCTTGTGAAAGAAGTCGGAGATGTTGGGCTTGAAATGAGAAGCGGAATATTTCACAAGATGAGATACCTGAGTTTTGGCTACTTGGACAGGGAAAAAACGGGGCGATTGCTGTCGAAATACGCCTTCGACACTCAAAAAGTGGAGATGGCTATGACCCAAATACTTAACGGCATCATTCCCAATCTGATATACAGTTTGGCCGTGACAATTATACTTTTTATAATGAACTGGCAGATAGCTTTGATAATAATCTTTATGCTTCCGATTTTTATTTTGTCGCGAAAACTGTTCGGGGAATTGAAAGAGGCGAGCTCTATTGTTCATACCGCCAATGAACGCCTTACCGGAACAGCCAGCGAATACATATCCGCATTGAAATTAGTTAAGACGCTCGGAGAGGAATTGCAGGTTCAAGAGAAACTTGACAACCAGAGTTTCAACTACGAGAACACCCGTCTGCAAATGGCGAACACAATGGCGACATTCGGGACATTCACTTTTATCACCGGTCAGCTTTTTGCGCTGTTGGTAGTCGCAGGAGGCGCGATAATCGCGATATATATGAATGTGAGCGTCGGCGCCATCGTGGCATCTCTTTCCGCCCTTCCTATAATACTTCAACCCATCAACCTGCTTGTCGCTTCAATAGAACAAATAATAAACGGCGAACAGTCTGTGCGAAGTATAGCCGAGCTTATTGAATGCGTCTATGTGGAAGAATGGAAGGGGCAAAAAACGCCCCAGACAAAAAAATGGGACATTGTTTTTGATGGAATTGATTTCGAGTATCCTGGAACGGGAAGAACAATATTGTCCAACTTTTCTCTGAAAATAAAAGGGGGGGAAAAGATCGCGTTTGTCGGTCATTCAGGATCAGGCAAAACAACAATCGTCAACTTGATGCTCGGTCTTTATAAGCCCTCAAAAGGGGTAATCAGTATAGACGGAATCAGCCAGTCCGAATTAAATATGCACTGGCTGAGGAGGCAGGTGGCGGTGGTCATGCAGGACAACATACTGCTTTCGGGGACAATCCTTGAAAATATAAAATTTTCCAAGCCGGAGGCCGGCGATGATGAGGTTAAGACCGCCGCGATTCACGCCAATGCGGACGAATTCATAGCTCTCATGCCTCAGTCGTATAAGACCGTGATAGGGGAGAGGGGAGCCACTCTTTCCGGCGGTCAAAAACAACGATTGGCTATAGCCAGAGCAATACTGAGAAGCCCGCCTTTACTCATACTTGACGAGGCTACTTCGGCCCTCGATTACGAAAGCGAAAGATATGTTCAAAACGCGCTTGATGAACTTATGAAGGATAGGACTACGGTGATAATCGCGCACCGGCTGAGCACGGTGAAAAAAGCCGACAGGATAATAGTGCTGCAGGACGGCAAAATAGTTGAAGAAGGCAAATTTGACGAACTTGCGTCGGCGGGAGGCGTTTTCAGCAACCTCCTTGAATCTCATGAACTTGCGAATGGCGACAATTCATGAACGGCATTGCCCGTTTCCGTATATTAAATATTTATATGTGGTCAACTCGGAGAGACCCATCGGCCCTCTCGCATGCAGTTTGTCGGTGCTGATTCCTATTTCGGCGCCCATGCCAAACTCGCCGCCGTCGGTGAAACGGGTGGAAGCGTTATGATAAACTGTCGCCGAGTCAACCTGATTCAGGAAGTATGACACCGATTTCATGTCGCCGCTTATTATCGCGTCGCTATGTTTCGATCCGTAGAAGTTTATATGTTCCACGGCGCCTTCCACTCCCGAAACTATTTTGACGGAGAGAATTAAATCAAGGTATTCATCAAACCAGTCCTGTTCGGAGGCCGGCAGCGACTCCGGAACCAATCTGCGAAATTCGCAATCACCGCGAAGTTCCACTTTTTTTGCAAAGAGATCGTTTGCGATGAGCGGCGCGAATTTTTCCGCTATATCTTCATGAATGAGAAGGGTTTCCATTGCGTTGCATACTCCGGGACGCTGGCACTTCGCGTTGACAACTATTTTTCTCGCCATTTCAATGTCCGCGCTCGAATCAATAAATATGTGGCAAACTCCTTTGTAATGTTTTATCACGGGGATAATTGAATTTTCCACGACGTTTCTTATCAGCCCCTCCCCGCCTCTTGGAATTATCAAATCAATGTATTTATCCATTTTGAGCATGTGGCCGACCGCGTCTCTTTCGGTGAACGGGATGATTTGTATGGCTCCGTCCGGAAGCCCGGCTTCAAGCCCCGCTCTGTTCAGGCAATGCGACAGCGCGATATTGGAATGTATTGACTCGGAGCCGCCCCTTAATATCACCGCGTTGCCCGCTTTTACACACAAACCGGCCGAATCAACCGTCACATTCGGTCTTGACTCATAGACTATCCCTATCACGCCTATCGGAACGCTGACTTTTTCTATCTTAAGTCCGTTTGGCCTGACTGTTGACGACAAGATTTTGCCGACGGGGTCTTCGAGAGCGATGACATGTCTGAGCCCGTCAGACATGGCCTTGACCCCTTTTTCATCGAGGCCGAGCCTGTCTATTATGGAATTGGAGAGCCCTTTTTGGCTTGCGTTCTTCAAGTCTTTTCTATTTTCA
>JAGVIF010000518.1 GCA_020056205.1 Lentisphaeria bacterium
CAGCTAATCGTAAATATTTCGAAAGATCGTCCTTTACTTCTGATAAAGCTATCTTTTTCATATGTTGTCTCCTTTTTCCTCCAGCCATTGTGATGCTTTAGACTTTGGCGGCCACATTCCGGGGACATCATACTTGTGCGGCCGGGCAAGGTCGTGTAATCAAGCGGGTGTGAATCCAGCCCCGGAAGGTTAGCCAGCCACCGGGTAGTGAGTCCTTGGAGGTCTGATGGCGACATCAGGCTTTAAGCGTAGGACAGCAAGCAGATAGTTCCATAGCCCCTTTCCAGTGGCCGGGAAGTTCTGATATCCACTGACCAAGCGCCTTGCGTTCAGCGGCCATCTCTCCCTGTTTTACCTTTGTTCCATCCTCCAATTTGATGCAGTACGAAATTGTCTTCTTGTGAATGTCCAGCCCGATGTAGTAAACTCTTTCCATGGAAGCCTCCTTGTGTGGTTAATTTCTGGGCGAGACCATCTCGGCCCAGCTGCTATTAAAGCATTTTTACCATCGGGAGGCTTCCTCTTGCAAACTCTTACTTATACATTCAAACACAACCCTACCTCCACGGATATTCAATTCTGAGCGGTCTTGCCATGAAGATAGCTATCACAGATTATATCTTATATTCTAAGACCCCTCAGTCTTTTCCTTATTAGGTATGGCGTCCCCGGAATTCTCATCAGTATCCATTACTATGAACACCTTTCGATTCTCGTACAGGGGACTTTCACCCCATAAGTTCACGCCCGTGCCGGGCGTACACAAGACGCTCCACCGGACGCGCAAAATACCGCGCCGATGAGTTAAACTTTTATAATTATAAGGACACCATGTATAATTCTGTACACCACTCTTAAAATCTAATGAAAAATATGTTTAGGAAGTGTAACAAAATAACTGACTCATTTTATTGTTTTGCCGGTCGGATCGTGTAGTTCCAGTCGCCGTGGAAATGATGGTGGTGCAGGTTGATCTTGGCCATCTGCTCATCCGAAATTTTGACACCCTTTGGATATCGCCCCTTATCCAACTCACACCTGACCCGCAATCCTCCCTTGGTTCGTGTAGAGGCGATGAGGCTGACGATCGTTGCCAGGCTCACCAGTGGTCTGCCGCGCCAATTCATGCTGATGTAGGAAAAGAGCCGATGCTCAATCTTGTTCCATTTGCTGGTTCCGGGAGGGAGATGGCAGACGGTAATCGCCTTGCCCGTCGCATTGGCGAACTTCTGTAGCTCCCACTTCCACAACCGCACACGGGCTCCGTTGCTTCCCCCAGAATCTGCCGTAATGAGTAGTTCCTTAGCTTGCGGATATCGCGCTCGCCCCATGACCTGCCACCACCGCCGAATCGTCCTAACCGCAAAGCTTGCCGTATCGTGATCAATGCCGACACTGACCCAACCGGCGTTGCGTGTGATATCGTAGACCCCATACGGGGCAACCTTGCCATTCTCCTTAATGAGAAAGTCATGCACACGTACACGCTCCGGCTCACCTTTCGGTCGCCATTCCCTGCCCGCGTTTTTGAAATCTCCGACGAGTTCCTTCTTCTTGGTATCCACGGAGATGACGGGTTGGCGGATGCGTTGAAATCGTCGAACTTGCTCGTTGATGTAGCGAAACTGCCCGTCCCGGTCGGGATGACGCTTTCCTTCTTCCACCGACTTGCGATTCGCCTGTAGACTGTACTCCGCCTCTACCAACAGTTCGGCGACCATCCGGTGGCTGGTCGCATGTCCCATAGCCTGGAGTTCGGCCGCTAACTTGCGCAGGCTCTTGGAAGTCCAGCGTAACGGCGATTGGGGATCGCCGGCAACAGATGGCTCCACCAGCGCCTCCAGATCTGTCCTCAGTGTCGTATCTTTCTGCGCCGTTTTCTTGCGACCCCCGCCGGGCCTGCGAATATGTGCCGCCCCCATTCGCTTCTGGGCTGATTCTAATTCCTTGATCCCACGACTGATGGTCGAGCGAGAGATGGCGATGGCGCGCTCCACCAATGCAATGCCGCCATGTCCGATCGACTTTGCCTCGGTCGCTGCCCACAGTCTCCGACTGCGTTCGTTCAGCGCAGACGCAAGAGCCGAGTACTTCTGCTGTAGGACCCGCAGGTTCACAAACGAAATAATACATTTTCTTGATCAGTAAATCAATCAGTTATTTCGTTACACTTCCTTAGTTGTTTTCTGTTCCAATACGTTTTATAATCGCCAACCTAAAAGCCAACCTAATCGCCAACTCAAGCAATAAGATACCTGAAATTACGTCCTCTACCCTCTGACTTTATAACCCCGTTTGCTAAAAGTTTTTTAATCTCTTTTAGAGCCCCCTCATCGGATAGCTTGAACATCTCCCGGATTATTTTATTTGTGATGTATCCATCCTTATTTATTCTCTCCACAATCTTCATCTGTCGTTCAGTCAGGGTTATCTGCCCCTTCAATTGCTTCCGTTTGAGATCGCCGCTCAGCGATAGTACCCTTTCCTTAACCTTCTCTATCTGTAAAGCTACTCCATAAGTAAAATATTCCAGCCATTCTGTCATATCAAGAGATATAGAATCCACACTCTGTAGTGCCTTGTAGTATGACTTCCTGTCGCTGTCATAATAATCATCAAGGGCAAAGAACCTCTTTGTATCAAATCCTCTTAA
>JAGVIF010000038.1 GCA_020056205.1 Lentisphaeria bacterium
TTCGGACGGCTGCCTCGGTGACATCAGTGTAGTGGGATACGATGTCATTCCTGACAAAGACAACCTCCGAATGAAACTCAACATCTTCTGGCAGGTAAAAAAAAAGACTGTAAAAAGAATGCGCCCATTCATTGAACTTGCAAGGGACGGCAAATCTTCGCGATTTAGCTTCTATCCCCTGCACGATCCGCAGAAAAAGCGTGAAACCGACTCGTGGGACGATCAAGATGAGATCATAATGAGCGACGCGGTCTTCATAGGCATAAGTGAAAAAGGCAGACATGTTGTTCTGACAGGTTTTGCCGAGAATAATCTTGCCGTTCCCATAGATTCCAGAACAGTAAAACTCTGTGAATTCATCGTACAATAGAGGTATAAGTTCAGTAAACCCTGCCTGCCTGAGCGAGAACGCTCGCAGTCAGGCGGACACGCACAGGCCAGGCAGGGTTCGGTGAATATTTACGACATAAGGGACGCAAGGGACATAAGGGACACACGAAAATTTAGAATTTAGAAAACTTTTCTCCTTTTTGCTTTTTTCACTTTCGCATTCCCGAACTCTTAGTATTTGGTGATTTTAAGATTTGGAGATTTTTAAATCGCGCAATCACCTAATTATCGACACTTTGATACTTTGATACTCTGACAACTTATTTGTATTCAAATGGTTCTGGCGTATTTTTGCGGCGCTCAAAATGAATCCTGCCGTGAGCATTGTCGAAAGGAGAGAGCTTCCTCCGTAGCTGAAGAGCGGAAGGGGCAGTCCGGTAGGTGGAATCATGCCGAGATTAACGAAAATATGTATGAATGCTTGTCCGGCCACCATTGATGAGGCGAGGATGATGAAGCGAGTTCTGAATTCATCTTTGCCGCTGATAATTCTTCCGGCTGCGAACGGGATTGCGGCGAAGACGAGAGCGACAGGCATACTGCCGAGCATTCCCGACGCTTCCGTTAGCGTTGCGAAGGCCGAATCGGAATGTGAAAGAGGCAGATAAGAGCCTGCCCACAGGCAATTTCCCCAGCCGCTTCCCCATAGTCCGCCTCTCGCTATGGCATAACGAAATTGAAGGATATGCCATCCAGCGCCGTAAGGATCGTCAAAAGGTGAAAAATACGCCTGAATTCTGTTGACGACGTATGCCTCTCTTAGGGACAGGATAAGGATCAGGGCCATGCCCGACAATGTCCAGGCGAAAAAATATCCGATTTTTTTTGACAGGAGGAAAAGGGCAAGCCCGACGACGGAGAAATAAAGGATTGATGTTCCGTAGTCCGGCTCCATAATAATTGGGATCATCCATCCGGCGCAAAGAAGCAAAAGATTGATGAAAATTTTGCGGTCGGAATTTTCTTTTGCGCATAAGATGCAGATGGAAAGGACGAAGAACGGTTTTGCGAGTTCGGACGGCTGGATGAAAAAAAATCCCAGATTGAACCACCCCTTCATTCCGTTCACTCTTACGCCAACGACAAGCACGGCGAGGAGAAGAAGGTAGGATACGATTATCGCGGCCGGAGCTGTTTTCTTTATTTTTTCAAAGTCAAGTTTCGATGTCAGGAGCATTGTTGTGACGCCTATAACAAGCCAGACGATCTGGCGCGCCGCGAATTTCGCTGGAAATTCCGGGGATAGAGTGGCGTTTAGGATTGTCAGACAGCCGGTCATGGCGAGAATAATCATCATCGCCTTGAAGACATTTGTTCCGGAAAAGAAATTTTTCATTGGTTATTTTTTTCGCCGTTATTTTTTATCAATTCCCGGAGAGAGAATTCGAGGCGGATATTTTTTCCTTTCTTGTATTTTTGAATCCATTCGAGGGTGTCCGGCAGGTATTGGCGGTTTTTGTCTAACATCACCTTGAAAATTCCATCTTGTCCGCGAAGGTCTTTATCGTATTTGATTTCTAGAGAAACTTCCTTCTTTCCCGGATTTTTTTCCCGCGGGATCGTTCCAAGTATTTTTTTTATTTCTGGATAGTCAACGGTTTGTCTCTCGAAGCGTGTTTTTATTTTAAGGGTTCCGCGGCTGTTCCTGATTATTTGTTCGAGGTTTTTTATTTCGGAGAGAGTCAGGTTGGTTTTGATAATATCCTTGTCTTTTTCGATTTTGGGGTTGAGGACGCTTTGTATTTCGCCGATTATCTTGTTTCTCGACACAGGATTTGTTGTCTTCGGGAACTGTAAGTCGTAATATCTCTCCGTCCACGCTAGGGCTGTCCCGTTTTTGTCCAATATGGCGCCTCTCGCGGCCGGAATAGTTTTAATCTCCCACGCGATTTTGGAACAGGCTGTCAGGTAAAAAGCCCTCTTATGAACGGAAAAATACAACAGTCCCAACGTTGACAGCATAAAAAAGGCGGCAAAAAATAATTCAATTATTCCGAAACGTTGTATGATGAGAGCCTTTTTGCCGGAATCCATCATTTTTCAATTTTAAGTTTTTCCGGGGTGTAGGTGTATATGATTTCGCCGTCTTCGCAGAGGGTATATTTTTCTCTTGCCACCTTTTCCACCGCATCGGGGTCCTTGTGTAGCGCCTCAACTTCTTTTTTTAGCCGCTGTATCTCGCTTTTTTTTTCGTAGAGTTCTTTTTCGAGCGAAGAGACTGTTCCCTTCATCTTTTTGTATTTGTCGTAGGTGAGGACGAATATGGCGAACGATATCATCAGAAGCACGGAGCATATCGCATATATCAGCCATGTGAAA
>JAGVIF010000415.1 GCA_020056205.1 Lentisphaeria bacterium
ATTTTGCGGCGAAGTATGATTTCATAAGAACTTCATCCCTAACGGGTTGCAGCGCCATCGGGTGCATGCTTCGCATTTCCGGCAGGGGCAAGACCGCTGGGAGTATTGCCCCTGTCAAAAATACTTGCGAGCCCTCCGATGGCATCTGCAACGGCGCGGTTTATGACTTTTGCAACTGGCTCAGATAAGTTTAAAATGTTCAACATTGTTTTAGCAAATCCACAGATTCCTCAAAACACCGGCAACATCGGGCGTTTGTGCGTAAATACGGGGAGCCGGCTTCATCTTATTTTTCCGCTCGGTTTCTCATTGGAAGACAAATACTTGCGCAGGGCCGGTCTCGATTATTGGGATGAACTCGATTTAAAACTTTATCCGGAGATTGACAGTTTTTTTTCTGAAAATGAAAAGAAACCGATGTGTTTTTTTTCCACGAAGGCAAAAAAAGTTTTTTGGGAATGCCCCTATGAGAAAGGCTCATACCTTGTTTTTGGGAACGAGACCGGCGGATTGCCTCCTGAAATTCACGCTAAATTCGCTGATTCGTTCTATAAAATTCCGATGGGAGGAGAGGCGGCAAGGAGCCTTAACCTCTCGAATTCCGTCGCAGTGGCCTTGTACGAGGGGATACGCAGGTATTGCCATCAGATTAAGGATTTGAATATCCGAGCCAATAATGAACACGAAATCTCCAATGGCGAAGTTAGAAAGGAGAAGTTCTGAAGTGCTGAAGTGCTGAAGTGCGGCCTGCGGTGAGCTTGCCTGCCCTGAGCTTGCCGAAGGAGTCGAACTCGTCGAATCCGAAATGCGAAAGTGTACACAGGCATTCTGTAGAATCTGGTGATTGGGTGATTGGGTGATTGAATGATTGGGAGATTGCATGATTGAAGGATTGAAAAATCTCCAAATCACTAAATCACCAAATCGAAAAATAATAAAGTGTCCTTGAATCGGAGAAACGGCGAACCGGAGAACTCCAACGGCAGTTTCAAAGGGGAAACCGCAAAGAGATGAACCGCCAATGAACGCCAATGAACGCCAATGAACGCCAATGAACGCGAATCAGGAAGACAAAAAAGAAATTATTAGCGTCTATTCGCGTGCATTCGTGGTTACTAACGGGGGTCAGGAATCAGCATCTTACCCCGAGGCGCAAGCGCTCGGGGTTTTATCAATAAGAAACTAATTTGATAAAATCAGTGTTCATCGGTGTTAATCTGTGGTTAAGTTTCAAAGGAGAAAAAAAAATGAGGCGTATCTTCCTCGACCTCCAGCCTCTGACCACATTTTGGGCAAGCAAATTTGAACGACATTTTTCACCCCCTTCCATAGCGCAGCGATATTTGCGACAACAAGCGCAATAGGCATTCCATGCTTCAAGTAGCTTGCGACATCCCTGCCGTGTCCGCCATAGCTCTTTGAGCGAAAAGGCAATCTCTTCGTTTCACCGCACCCGCCTTGTCACTTTAGAACTCCGGAACTTCCCCCTGTCCCGTTTCTTGCGCTCGGCTGGTCGCACCGTAGCCTTGGCGAAGGCGGAAGATCGCAGACTACCCAAAAAAATCTCGTTTTTCTTTGGAATATATCTTGACAAGAATAAAAACAACCACTACACTTATGTCGTTTCTTGATTTTTCATTGTAATCTAACGTGGCGCCAACACTCCGCTAATATTCGTGTTGTAAAACGATTGGCATCAAAAGAACAATCGACACAAAAATAAAAAAAGGAGGACGGCAATGAAAAAGTAAATGGCGATTCCAGCAAGGAGCAAGAAGACGGTAGCGGCGATTGCAATCATCACGGTAACGCTGCTGTCTGCGGCTTTTATAACGGAAGCAGGAAGTCCCGGAGAAGTAACCATGCCGGCCGTTGTTGCAATCAAAAGTACTAGCGACGAAGGCGAGGCAAAAGATGGAACAGACGGATATAAACCCACTTCGGCGAAAGGCCTCAAACAGATTGAGGAAGATGTAACATTATCAGGAAATAAGTTCACTTTTACTGCAAAAGATACTCCTGATGCCGCAGTTAATGATTCCGGAGTAATCGTGTTCTATACAAATCCGAGTGATACCAGTGAAAAAGAACGTTCTGCAACAGCATTATGCACTGTCGCTGAATTGCTCGACATTTCTGGAATAATAGATGACACCGACATATTTTCCAATCTCGATCACTATTACATCGGAGACTTGTCAGAAGATTTCATGGCATCTGACGAGAAAGATTTGAACCTCAAGCTTAAATATCTACCCGACGATCTCACACACGGTATGCTACCGGGTGGTTGGACTCTTGAAGGAACTCCCGCAGGCGGTGGCGCTCTAACTTATGTCAAAGACGAGGCCGAACCAAAATGGAAAGGTAAGACAAATCTGACAAAAGAAAACCACGGAGTTATCGAGTACAAGGCAAAATGGGACAGTATGGAGGTGAACAAAAAGCTCACGAAATTTTCATTAAAACTGGTTCAGGTTGAAGGCGATAAAGGAAGAAATCTTTATGCCTTTCAAACTAAGAACCGATCAACAAAGGCGCGTTTTGTGGCTTCGATTCTGCCTAGTGGATTGGAAGACGAATTCTCTCAGGTGAAATTTCAATGGGAAGAACAAAAATCGGGGAGACTAACGTTTAAATTTGACGGTAAGAACAGAAAATATTGTACGACCACGCCGAAAGTCTATAAGCTTTCAGAAGTCAGTACGGCAAAAGACGACACTGTTGTCAAAGTGGCCTGGAAAATCCCCACGGGTGTTCAAGCCCCGTTTCACACCGCCACTCAGCCAATTAGTTTTACAGTGAGAACTTGCAAGGAGATTGTCGAAATTAGTAATAATAAGGTCGCGCCAATGCCGATACCAAGATGGCAGGTATTTTTCAAAATCCAAGATCAGTTCAAAGAAGATATTTCCGGTTCGGTGATAGACGGGATGTGGGTTAAAGAAAAATGGGACCCCAAACCTTGGGGCCGTAAATATTTTGTCACTGAAGGCAACACGAAAATTGGCGCGGGAGTTTTGCCTACTCCATCAGGTCAATTCTATGATCTGATCGGCGCCAAATACAATATAACGTTAATTGGTGGTATAGGGACCGGACATCAATGGATATATTTTGATCATATTTATAGTGAACACGATGTCGAACTAAATCCAGCAAATGAAAAAGTCATATACTCAGATCCGCCTATACACGGGGAAAACTAAGGAGAACTATAACATGTTTAAAATAAAGCATTTTTGTATATGTCTCCTAATAAGTGTTGCCGGGTTCTGTCTTGCTCAACAAGTTCTCAAAAATGATCATATGTCGGCGAAAATGGAAATAGATTACGAAGGAGAAATTGACATACATGATCTGAAAGCAATCTTTGGAGACATAAGCGAGACCCTTCAAAAGCCAGTCTTGATAGAAGGGATTTTTCCGGACACAAAAAAAATACAGCTTACAAATAAAAATGAAAAGGTGAAAATAACCGAATTATTGTCAGACATATGTAAGCAAATGGAGGGCTTTCATTACCAGATCACCGATAAGGCCGTTTTGATTCAGCAGGATCGTTTTGTGAAAGAGAAGAACTATCCATTAGAAATTAAAATGGATATGAAACAGCCCGAGAATGTACTCCAAGCCCAGTTTGACTACGAATTGATGAGGATGAGAGTCTTTACATGCAATCCCATCATGGAAAACAAATGGGAGATCGCATATAAAAAATACAACGGGGTAAGACTAAGGGATGTGATGATTGATATTCTCGGAAACTGCGGAATTGCTTGGATCTCGTTGATCCCGGAGGAAGAGAAGAAAGAGCTTGCCGAACTGCCGCCTGTAGTCCCTGAGTTACTGACAGACATGGGAATGCCTTTTTATTACTTGGAGTTTCGGCCCATTCGTAGTAGCAGTGAAGGTCAACAAACACCCAAAATTGATAAAACCCAGCCTGTCATGGAAATCCTCGACGGCCGCAAAATGCTAAAAATGGAGTCCGTATTCGACCCCAAGAAATATGCCATCACGCTTTCCATCGAGAATACATCGGGAGAGGAGTTGTTCTTTAAAGACGCTAGGAACTCTCTGATGGTGGAAGAGGCCTTTCAAGACAAAGATTCTCAATCCGGAATTTTGACTGCAAGGATGCTTTATCCCCCCGAAAAAGATGTTCAGTTCAAGGACTTTTCTCTCAAATCAAAAGAGAAAAAAGAATTTGTCATAAGATTAAAAGAGGGGAGATGCAAAAGAGAATATGCCGAACTGATGTATGAAATGGATAGCGAAGCTAAGTCAAAGATTAATGTAGTGCCATTTCAAGATGTAACGATTGAAGACTATGATTTTTTCCGTCCCATAGCCTACTTCTACGACAAGGTCGGGAAGAAATACAAATCCCGCGGTTATGAGTCAGATATGAAGAGAGAATGAACGGAATACGGGGTCTGGCACACGGAATACACAATACGGGGTCTGACCCGAATGGCGCTTAGTTAAGGGGATTTCTTATATTTCTTAATGTGCTGTATCTCCATGAATATTTTCCTTGGTTTTGTGAGGATCTGATAAGGTTTTCGTCTTCGTTTCACTGCTCTTGGTTCTCGTCGGAAAGGCCTATGCGGCAAAATGGCATTCGCAATCAGGGAAAGGATGAATTTCTCCAGAATTGCCGCGTGTTTTCTTGAATTGTTGGAACTGATTGCCTGCATCCATTGCTCTATTGCTGTCAATGAGTATTTGAAACTTACTGAATCTGGCCAGAGCGAATGTTCCGCGGCGCTCCGCAACATCAGATGTCTCACCAGATTGTACGCAATGAAGTGTATCAGTATTTCTTTTCTTACCATGTCCGGAGTAAGACATCTTAGGACATCCATTTTGGACGACAGGCTGGTTTCCTCCATCTGATAAGAAGATCATCTTTTCCAAGCTTTTTCACGACTATGAAGTTTTTTATTGTTTTTTCCCGCATCCTTTTTTCTGGACGGACGGCTGCGGATACACCCCCTGGTTTTCCGGAGTGTCCGGCATCGACACACTCGTCCCGTCTACGATCTTGACATTCCGCCCCCTCCACACATATGCGCCCTTTGTCTCCTGTTCGCAGCTTTCCACGACAAGGGCGAAGACTTTTTCCAGGAATGTTTCGGAAAGCTTTTTCCTGTCCTAGCAATATGCCGATGTCCCGGAACTGACGGTTTTCCCTTTGCTTTTCCAATGATGCAGCGCCGCCCTCTGCACGGTCTCCGCGCAGGCCGCTGAATTGAGTGTCTGCCACAGGAAAAGGAAGAATGTGCTTCCCGGCGTGAACACCCTTTCCCTGAAAGCGTTGACCGGAAAGTTCACGATATTCACAAGCTGCGGGAATATCACTGCAAGTTCCCCGGACGGAATGCCGGCGGCGTTCCGGCAGGATAAAATCGAACGCGGAATACGGACCGTATTATCAATGGACGTTCAAGAGAAAGGGAAAAACAGTTACTGTGAATCTGAGCGGAAGGCAGGAGAAGGCCTTTCGCAAGGCAAATTGATGAAAACAGGAACGTTGAAAACATAATCTCTGAAATGAGAGATCTGTCACTGGAAATATTAAACCTGAAAACCGAGGGGGGTGAAGAAAAGAAAACGAGGCTAAAATCCCCTTAACTAAGCGCCATTCGGGTCAGACCCTGTACTCTTACTCTTAAAAGACGGGGTTCGGTGAATATTTACCCGCAATTCTCATCGCAGACTTCTTCAAGAACGGCAAGTCCTTCGCGGAGAGCTTCTTCCGTTATGCACAGAGGGGGGCTTATCTTGACGCATTCTCCGGCGATGCCGACGGGAGCGAACATCATAAGTCCTTTTCTGATAGCACTTTCGTTTATTTTCATGGCGAGTTCCGGATTCGGCTCCTTTGTGCCTTTTTTGACTGTCAGTATTCCGGCGACAAGCCCCTTTCCGCCGCATACGCGCCCGAGAACCTGCGGATATTTTTCCTGTATTTTTACGCACCCGTCATAAAGTATTTTGCCGAGGCGCGCTGAATTTTCCACGAGTTTCTCTTCGTCTATTATTTCCAGATTGGCGACCGCGCAAGCCACGCAAATGGGGTTTCCGGAATGTGTCGAAGTCATTGAGCCGGGCGCGTACAAGTCCATTATTTCGGTTCTTCCGATAACCGCTGAAAGAGGCATTGCTCCGCTTATTCCTTTTCCGCACGCTATCAAATCCGGAACTATCCGGTAATGTTCGAAGCCCCAGTATTTTCCTGTTCTCCCGAAGCCGGACTGAACTTCGTCGAATATCAGCAGGGCGCCGCGTTTATCGCACCATTTTCTTAGTGATTGAGCGTATTCAACAGGCATAAAATCAGGTCCTACTCCCTGGTAAGTTTCTGAAATAACACCGGCCACATCGTCCGGATTCACATCCTGCTTTTTGAGGCTTTCTTCAAATAAAGAAAATGAGCAATTTTCGTTTTTGTAGCCATCAGGGAAAGGAACTTGCGCGAAACTCGGATCAAGATCGCCTATCCACGACTTGAGTTTTGGCATTCCACCCGCAAGTTGAGCGCCGAGCGTTCTTCCGTGAAAAGCGTTCTGATAAGATACTATGATTTTCTTTCCATCTTTTATTTTTCTTCCCCACGTCCTCGCAAGCTTGATGGCGTTCTCCGTAGCCTCCGCTCCGGTTGACAAAAGAAAAACCTTGTCAAGACCGCGCGGAGCCTTCTCATAAAGCATCTTCACAAGTTTTTCCCTTCCTGAATGCGGAAAACAGTACGTAGTGAGAAGTTTCTTGTCAATAGCGTCTTTCATTGCCTTGAGCATCTTAGGATGCCCGTGCCCGGAACCTGTTATCAAGACCCCCGACGACCAGTCTATCCATTTGTTTCCGTAAGCGTCAAAAACATTAAAACCCTCGCCGTGATCCCATAGAATCGGAGCTTGTCCTCTCATCGAGACAGGCTCATATTTTCTCAAACTCTCCAAAATAGGCAGAGATTCCGGAACCGGAATAGGAGTGGAAATCCTCCTGTGTTTCGTATTCACATGCGGAACGCTGACAGGCTTCATCGAATACCTTTCCATAATCTTGAATCTCCTTTTTTTTGTGTAACGTAGTGATATAATATTGCAATTCAAATAAAACATATAACAACTATTTTATGAAAAACAAAAGATATTCGTCCCGCAAGGTCAAAGCTCTTGTTATAACAGGGTTTGGGCTGAACTGTGAGAATGAGACCTGCGCGGCATTCGCCCACTGCGGCGCCGTTGCGGAAAAAATACATCTCAACGATATATTGTCCGATCTCCGAAAATTGAATGAGTTCGAGATATTGGCTCTTATCGGCGGTTTTTCTTTCGGCGATCACATCGGGGCCGGAACAGTTCTTTCGAATAGGATAAAGCATCGGATGAGGGACGAAATCTCAAAATTCATCTCGGATGGAAAGCTGATAATTGCGATTTGCAATGGGTTCCAGACGGCTGTGAGGCTCGGTCTTTTGCCGGCTATAGGCGGGAAATATTTTGTCCAACAAGCCGCTCTCACCCATAACGACAGCGGACTTTTCCGTGACGACTGGGTTTTTCTCAAAGCCAATCCGCAAAGTCCATGCGTATTTACGAAGGGGGTTGACATTATGCGTCTTCCGGTGAGACACGGCGAGGGAAAATTTGTGGCGGAGAATCAGGTTTTAAAAGAAATGGGTTCCCGCAATCTGATAGCTCTCCAATATTGCGATTCTGCGGGAAAAACCGACTGCCGCTTTCCAATGAATCCCAACGGCTCTCTCCTTAACATTGCCGGAATTTGCGATCAGACAGGAAGAATATTTGGACTGATGCCGCATCCGGAAGCGTTTCTCTCTCCTTTCAACGCCCCCGACTGGACGATTGAAAA
>JAGVIF010000021.1 GCA_020056205.1 Lentisphaeria bacterium
AAGGGATAAAAAATAAAAGCGATTTTAACAATTGCGCGGAGCGAAGCATACGTCCGGCTACTCACGCATAACGATATGTCCGAAATCAAAAATAATATTGTAAGCATAATTGTTCCTGTCAGGGACGAAGAGGAGAATGTTGAAAGCCTATTCGGAGAGATTTGCGGCGCGATGTCGCAATTTTCCGCTTGGGAATGCATATGGGTTGACGATGGCTCTACGGATGGAACTCTCGGCAAATTAAAGAGCTTGATGTCCCAAAATGCTCATGTCCGCATTCTTGAACATTCGAAATCGTTCGGTCAGTCGGCCGCGCTCGCGAGCGGATTTCGCGCGGCGCGTGGATTTGTCGTG
Source organism: Lentisphaeria bacterium (assembly GCA_020056205.1). Lineage (GTDB taxonomy): Bacteria > Verrucomicrobiota > Lentisphaeria > Victivallales > GWF2-50-93 > JAGVIF01. Next base: position 355 of record JAGVIF010000021.1, read on the forward strand.
GTTACCCTTGACGGCGACGGGCAAAATGATCCCGCCTCTATTCCAGCCCTTATTGACACTCTCCGCTCAGGGGATTTTGACATGGTGAACGGCTGGCGGGAAAAGCGCCATGACAACATCATCCGGAAACTCTCCTCAAAAGCAGCCAATTCTTTCAGAAATTTTATGACCGGAGAGAAAATACGCGACGTGGGATGCGCCCTCAGAGCCGTCAAAAAAGAGGCGGTAATGGATATTCCTGTTTTCAAAGGGATGCACAGATTTCTCCCGACTTTGGTTCGAATAGCCGGGCATGAAAAAATAACAGAGATTCCGGTAAGGCATCGTCCGAGGGTAAAAGGACAGACAAAATATGGAGTTTCAAACAGGTTGTGGGTTGGAATATATGACATCTTTGCCGTGATATGGATGAAGTCGAGGCTCGTTTTTCCAAAATTAAAAACTCAGGCGGACTCTGCAAAAAAAACCTAAATTCGGCTTTTTGCCCCCGTTTTGTAAAGATTATGTTAGCAAAGGATTAAAATCAGGTAAAAACGTCTTATCGAACAAGAACTTTTGTTGTTTTCTGCGTTAAAGCTGGCAAAGTAGTGGGCTAATAAACCAATGAAAAAGCGGGGAATTTATGCCTAAAGCAAAAATACTTGTTGTTGATGATGAGAAAGATATCCTCGATTTGATACAGATGAGCCTTGAGCGCGAAGGTTACAAAGTGTGTGCTGTGGAAAGCGGGGAGGAGTGCGTAAAGAGAGCCCGCGAGAAAATGCCGGATCTGATAGTTTTAGATTTAATGCTTCCCGGAATGGACGGGCTTGATGTCTGCAGGGTAATCAAAAACGATTCCAAGACGAGACACATTCCGATAATAATGCTCACGGCGAGAGGAGAGGAGGCCGATGTGGTGACCGGACTTGAAATGGGCGCCGACGACTACATAACCAAGCCGTTCAGCCCGAGGGTATTGAATGCGAGAATCAAGAGCGTTCTTCGCAAGATTTCGACATTCGTAGGAGAAGATGGTGTTATAAAAAAGAAAAATTTGATAATAGACCCCGGCCGCAGAGAAGTCCTTTCCGAAGGGAAGAAAGTAGATTTAACCTTTACGGAATTCGAACTTCTCGCGCTTTTGGCGAGAAAACCCGGCTGGGTTTTTACAAGAAATCAGATAGTTCAGGCGATTAAGGGCGGTGGTTACCCTGTTACGGAGAGAGCGGTTGATGTCCAGGTAGTCGGACTTAGAAAAAAACTTGAGGGTGTCGCTGACAACATAGAAACAATCCGTGGAGTCGGATACAGATTTAAGGATTGATATAAAAAAATGACACTCAAATCAAGGATTTTTCCGTTGTGGATTGCGTCTGTGCTTATCCCTGTTGTTGTTTTTGTTTTCTCGGCGAAACAGCTTTTCAGGACTTACGCATTTCGGCAGGCGCAAGTTGAACTTTCCGCTTTTACCGGCATTGCGGGGGAGATAACTTTAAACGAATTTGAAAAGGCCGGTGTTGGCGGAGTTGCGGCTCAACTCTCTTTCATCTCGAAGAAAACTTCCTACAGAACAACTCTTATAAAGGAAAATGGCGATGTCCTCTTCGACTCCGGGGAAGACATCCTGAAAATGCGAAAACACAACGACCGCCCCGAGGTAATTGACGCGATAAACACAGGGCGCGGAGAATCATTGAGATACAGCGCCACTCTAAAAAAACAAATGCTTTACAGCGCAACGGCGGTTTCTTTGCAGGGAGGAGAGAAAATTGTCGTGAGAATATCAAGAAGCGAAAAATCCGTATACGACGGAATTAGCGGCACGGAGAGGACATTGATGATTATCGGTCTTGTGTCGGCCCTGCTCGGATTCCTTGTCGTTTTGATCGTCTCGAAGAAAATAAATGGACCTCTGTCTGAAATTAAAAGGCAGGTCGAAAATTTCGCAAACGGCAATTTTTCGCGAAGCATACATCATTGCGGGATATATGAGATAGATCAGATTGCGGACAATATTGACAAGATGGCCGAGAAACTGAAAGAAAATATGCGGAAGATAACGGCTCACCACAATGAACTTGATGCTATTTTATCAAGCATGAAAGAGGGAGTTATCGCTATTGACGTCGCCGGCAAAATTATTTTGGCTAATCGTTCAGCCCGCGACTTTTTCAAAATGGGAGACAAATTTTTAAACTCCGAAAGATTGTTTCATCAATTCGTGAGGAACACGGAGATTCAAAAACTTCTCGACAAAATACTGGAGTCCAAAGAAGAAATTGAGAGCGAAATTGAAATTTTTGAAAACAAGAAGACATATCTGCAGGTCAGGGGAGCGCCGCTTCTTGATAATGCCTCCGGCAAAAGCATAGGGGCGCTTATAGTCCTCAACGACATAAGTACGATGAAAAAACTCGAAAATATGAGAAAGGATTTTGTGGCGAATGTCTCTCATGAGATACGCACCCCGCTTACGGCAATAATTGGAGCGGTTGAAACTTTGTCGGACAATGATCTGAAGAGCAGGGAAAAGAAAAAAATGCTCACAATGATCGCAAAACATTCCGGGCGTCTGAACGCGCTTGTTGAAGATATTTTGAGCCTGTCAAGAATAGAACAGGGCGTGGATGAACTGAGCCTTGCGGAAATTTCAATGCCGGAAACGGTGGAATATGCCGTTGATGTGTGCAAAGAAAAGGCTTCTCAAAAGGAAATTTCGATAGTCGTTGATGTCGAAGAATTTTCGTGGAAACTGGACCCCGTCCTTTTCCAACAGTGTCTTATAAACCTGATAGACAACGCCATAAAATACACCGGTGAGAAAGGTGAAATAAAAATAGAGGGAAGGAGGGACGCCACCGACGGATTTTTTATCCGCGTCGAAGATAACGGCTGCGGAATATCCGAAGAACATATACCGAGAATATTTGAGCGTTTTTACAGAGTTGACAAGGCGCGAAGCAGAGAGCTTGGCGGAACAGGGCTCGGCCTCGCGATAGTCAAATACGTGATAAATGCGCACGGAGGAAGTATCTCCGTCGAAAGCAAGCCCGGAAAAGGAAGTTCCTTTACTATAAAAATAACGGAGGGCGGGTTTTCTTACCCGCCGGCAGAAGAAACTCGCGGGTTGGAAAACCCGCGCTC
>JAGVIF010000525.1 GCA_020056205.1 Lentisphaeria bacterium
AAATAAAATGCGAAATCCGTTCGTAGTAGCGCAATTTATTGCGCGTTATCAAGAACGGCGTATAAATTCGCCTACTACAAACAAAGCGATGCCAATAGCGATACCGACCCCGACCCCGAAAAAAGCGGCAGTTTCAAAGGAGAATGATTGGAAAACAAGCTGAGTTTGAGTTAAAAAAGGAACCAAAAAAATATGAAATTTCTGATAGGGACGAAAAATAAGAATAAGATAGCCGAGCTTTCTGACATGCTTCGATATCACAGCATCGCTTTTACTCTGCCTGATGAATTGAGAGTTGCCTTGCCTGATGTTGAAGAGACCGGAAGCTCATTCGAGGAGAACGCTTCCATTAAAGCCCTCGCGTTTGCGAATTTCGCAAAACAAATTTTAGGCGCGGAGCTTGCGGCGATTGCCGACGACTCCGGCCTTGAGGTTGAAGCTCTAAACGGCGCGCCCGGAATTTCTTCTTCGCGCTATGCGGACACCAACGAAAAGAGGATAGCGCGCGTCTTGAAAGAACTTAAAGAGGCAAATTCGAAACTCGCGGAAGAAAACAGAAAAGCGCGTTTTGTCTGCGTTATCGCGCTGGCATCTCCCTGCGGAACTGTTGAGAAATTTCGGGGAGAAGTTTCAGGGGTGATAATTTCTGCCCCGCGCGGCAACCGCGGTTTTGGCTACGACCCCGTGTTTGTTCCGGACGGCTTCGACAAAACATTCGCGGAACTCCCACCTCAAACTAAAAATAAAATCAGCCACCGCGCCATGGCGTTAAGACATCTGGAGAAATATCTTGCGGAACAACACGCCTCTTCTTCGGCAAAAAAATAGGCTCGTAAATATTCACCGAACCCTGCCTGCCTGCGAGCATTCTCGCTCAGGCAGGCACGCAGACAGGTACTTTCGGTGAAAATTTACTCGCCGCCGATGATATCTATTATTTTTCCGTTGAAAGCGCCGGTGATTTCTTTGATGAAGGAGTTTTGCAGGGCTTTTTGCTTGAGGGTTTCGAGATTTCTGTCGTTATGATAGATGGCGGTTTCGTGCGGGGAGCTTATTTCATTTTTTTTTACTATGCGGACGGAGACATCTCTGATTCCGGAAAGTCGTTTTAGACTGTTATTCAGCAGTTCCGTCTCGGAGAGCAGCTGGCGGTAGTGAATGTCCTCATATTCTTCGTTCATGCTTATAGTCAGGATATTTTTGTCGAACGACTCAGGGACGCCTTTCTGCAACGATGATTTGACTGCCGGCTTTGTGTGTTTTATATCGTCTATGAGGAGTCTCAGGAGTTCTTCAGGGGTGCGGGGAGTTTTTTTTTCATAGCTGAATGTATGAGGCTTTGGTTCTGCGATTTTCGCAATTTGGGGCGGAGTTTGGCTGTGTGCCGGGTAGTTTATGGTTTGAGTTATCTGTCGGGAAGGCTGTTCAGGGGCTTTTTTTTTTACCTCATCGTCGTCCGGTGAAGCTGTGTTGTAAAGTTCGTTTATTTTTTCTATCAGTTGTTCTATTCGAACCGAATTGGATATGCGCATTGCCTTCAGGAGTATAGTTTCGATGAAGATGTGTTTGTTGAGGGCATCGTGAAGGGATCTTGCCGAGCTTGAGAGGGTTTCGAGTATTCTCTGTATTTTTTCGAGGTCGCATTTTTCGCCGAGTTTTCGGAAGGAATCAACGGCCTCTTTGTTTTCTTCGAGGATATCTTCAGCGTTTTTCTCTATTTTGCTTATTTGGACACCCCTTAATGTGGAGAGAATTTCGTCGTACAGTTTTTCGAGGTTTTTGCCCTGGGAGGCGATTGAGTTGAGATGGGATATCAATGAAGACGGATTATTTTCGATTACGGCGCTTACGATTTCTCCGATCTGGTCTCTGGCGGCCAGTCCGAATACGGAAAGAATATCCTGCTCTGATATTTCGTCATTTTCGGAGGAACGGAAGGCTATCATCTGATCCAGGAGGGATTGCGCGTCGCGCATTCCGCCGTCGGCGGCTCTTGCGAGGGCGTCAAGGGCTTCGGATGAAATTCCGACCTTCTCCTCTTTTGCGATTTTCGCAAGCATTTGGGCTATGAGCAAAGTCGGTATTCTTCTGAGGTCGAAGCGTTGGCATCTGGAGATTATAGTTGGCAGGACTTTGTGCGCCTCGGTGGTGGCGAAGATGAATTTGACATGAGCCGGAGGTTCTTCGACGGTTTTGAGGAAGGCGTTCCAAGCTCCCGCCGAGAGCATATGCACTTCATCAACTATGTATATTTTGAATTTACCTGAGACCGGGGAGTAGTGGACTTCTTCGCGCAGGTTTCTGACATTGTCAACGGTGTTGTTGCTTGCGCCGTCTATTTCTATGATGTCGAGAGATGCTCCGTTTTGAACAGCGACGCAGTTATCGCATTCGCAGCACGGTTCAGCGGCGGGATATTTTCTGCAATTGAGGGCTTTCGCGAATATTCTGGCTATTGTCGTTTTTCCTATGCCGCGCGGTCCGACAAGGAGATAGGCGTGGGCGGTGCGCTCTCTTGTTATCTCATTCTGGAGCGTTTTTGTAACATGTTCCTGCCCAATTACTTCGGAGAATTTTCTTGGTCTCCATTTTCTTGCGAGGACCTGATATTCCATTTTTGCTCCATATATGTGATGACCGCCACCGGAAGCCGGATTGATCTACGGCGCACAACAGGGTCGCTTAGGGCTGCTTGGTTCCCCATCTGACCCGGTTAGCGTCTGTTATCGCATAGGTTCCGACAACCGGCGACGATAAAATAAAAGGAATTTATTTCGACACGGACTTTTGCACTTTAGTTTTGCATGTGAAATATTCAAGGAGAGAAGCGAGTTCTTTCCGAAGATTTTTTCGTTCGACGATTCTGTCAATCATTCCTTTTTTGTGGAGGAATTCTGAGGTTTGGAATCCGTCCGGGAGTATTGCCTGTGTGGTGTCTTTGATTACGCGCGGGCCTGCGAAGCCTATGAGGGCGCCCGGTTCCGCCAATATGATATCGCCGAGAGATGCGTAGCTTGCGGTAACGCCGGCGGTTGTAGGATTCGTCATTATGACTATATAGGGAAGGGCATTTTTGTCGTGCCGCATGAGGGCGCCGCATGTTTTGGCCATTTGCATGAGGCTTAGCATTCCCTCGTACATTCTTGCGCCTCCGCTTGCGGTGACTATGACGAGGGGGATTTTTTCATCGGCGGATTTTTCGATTAGTCTTGTGATTTTTTCTCCGACTACGGAGCCCATGCTTGCTCCGAGGAATCTGAAATCCATAACGGCGAGCGCGTAGGGGATTTGCGAAAGCGCTGCGGAGCCGCATAAGACGGCGTCGTTCATTCCGGTTTTGGCTCTGCTTTTTTCCAGTTTGCTTTTATAGGAAGCCGCTCCTTCGAACTGCAGGGGGTCGGCGGACTGCATTGATGCGTCTATTTCGCGGAAAGAATTTTCATCGGAGAGGAGTTTTATTCTTTCTTGGGCGGCCATAGGGTAGTGATAGGAGCATTTGGGGCAGACGTTAAGATTTTCCTCGACCTGTTTTTTGTATATGACATCGCCGCATTTTGGGCATTTATCCCAGAGCCCGTGCGGAATTTCCTTCTTTTTTGAAGTTGTGATTGTTGTATATTTTTCTTTGGTGAACAGCGCCATGATTTTCAACCTCTCGCTAGGATAATTATGTTTATTTCATCGCAGTTTCCAGCGTTGAGCAGTGTTCTGGAGGCCGCGTCGAGCGTGGAACCGGTGGTCAGGACATCATCAAGAAGCAATATAGCGCCGAATTTTGAAATAGTATATTTTTTTTTTCGCGATATTGAAGGCTGCCGAGAGATTTTTTTTTCGTTGTTCTCTTGAAAGGAAGGCTTGTTTTGGCGTCATTTTGCTTCTTTTAAGGAGTTTCAGCATGGGGATTCCGGTGATTTTGGAAAATACGGAGGCGACGAGTTCCGACTGGTTGTAGCCTCTCTTTAGCATTCTTGTCCAATGCAGCGGGATTGGAACGACGCAATCGGCGTGAATTTTATTTTTCATCCATTTTTCGGCGGCCATTTCGCCAAGCAGCCTTGCGAGGAAGCTTGCCTTATTGTATTTGAGGTTTTTGATGAGTTCCATCGCTTTTCCGTCGTAATTCATTACAGCGCAGGCGTTTTTCCACGGTCTTGGCTCTTCTTTCAGGCATTTTGGGCATATCAGGAATATGCCATCGTTGACGCCTCCGCATGCGGGGCAGAGATTTCCTTCGATGAACGGAAGTTTTTCTCTGCAGGAAGCGCAGAGCGTCCTCGAATTTTCAGGGGGATTTTCTCTGCATGCGTAACAGATTGCGGGGAAAAAGATGTCAACGGCTTTTTTTATCAAAGCGTGTTCTTTCACTTTTTAAACACTATTCTTTTGAGATTTTTTTTCCCTGCGCTGATCATTGTGGAGTTTTGTCTGATTTCTTCCGCCGGAATGACCATTTCAGGGTTGAAGATTTTTTCGCCGTTAAGGTATGCGCCGCCTCCTTTTATAAGCCGCCGCGCCTCGCTGTTGGATGAGCAGAGGCCGGATTCAGTGAAAATGCGGACGATCCAGACGTTTTCCTCTCCCGGATTTTCTGAAATTTCAGCGGACGGAAGCAATGCGGGCTGTGGATTGGCGGACGAAAATTTTTTTATTGAGCTTGAGGTTTGGATTTCATTTTTTGGATCGGCTGATCCGAATTTTGAAGAGGCGGCCATGAAAGATTCGGATGCGTTTTTTTCTCCGTGAACGGCCTTTGCGCATTCAAAGGCGAGGATTTCCTTGGCTCTATTGATCAGGGGCGGCTGAAGTTTTTCAAGAGATTCTATTTCGCAGTCGGGCAGTTCCGTGAAGAGGCGGAGCATTCTTCCGCAGTCCGAATCCGGGGTATTTCTCCAGAACTGGTAGTAGTCGAATGGAGGTGTTTTTTCAGGGGACAGCCATACGGCGGCGCCCGCGGTTTTTCCGAATTTTTCTCCTGAAGATGAAAGCAGGAGAGGGACGGTTATGCCATAGACTTGAGTTGCGTTAAATCTACGCACCAAATCGCTTCCGGCGACGATGTTTCCCCATTGGTCCTGGCCGCCGATCTGGATGGAGCAGTTGTATTTGTTGTTTAGGTGAAGGAAGTCGTATGCCTGGAGGATTGAATAACTGAATTCGAGGTATGAGATGCCTTCATCGAGGCGTTGGCGGACTGATTCGGCGGAGAGCATTTTGTTGACGCTGAACTTAGAGCCCAAGTTTCTCAGGTAATCAATCATTTTCATCTCCGCAAGCCAGTCGAAGTTGTTTAAAAAAACGGCCTTGCCGTCAGAGGAATCTATGAATTTTGAAAGTTGTTTTTTAATTATTTCCGCGTTCTCTGAAACCTTTTCGGCGGAGATTATCGGGCGCGCCTCTTTTTTTCCTGAAGGATCGCCTATAAGAGCGGTCGCTCCGCCGATGAGGACTATTGGAGTGTGCCCTTTGCGCTGCATTTGTCTCATGAGCATTATAGGCAGGAGATGTCCGGTGTGAAGGCTGTCGGCGGTCGGGTCAAATCCGGCATAAAAAACGGCATTGCCTTCGAGAATTTCGGCAATATTCCGGTCGTCTGTGCTTTGATATATGAAGCCGCGTTTTTTAAGAAACTCGAAAAAACTCATTAAAAAAAAATTAGTTAAATGAGGCAGTAGTATAGCCTGATTAGTCTAAAAAGACAAAGCAAAATATTTCTATTTATCGAGTATTTTGTCGGCGAGTATGCTGACATCCTCGGCGTTGACGCTGAAAAAACCTTCTTCCACATCAAAATTTGCGGGAATCGCATTGTTTTGAAAGACGATTATTTTTCCGGGCTTGAGTCTTCCTACTACGGAAATATGTCCTTTCAGCGCCTGCATTTCGCCCATTTCGGCGGGAATAGTAACGGCGGCAGCCATGCAATCGCATACGACTTTTTTGGGTGTTATCACTCGGACTTTAATTTCATTGCTCATATCTTTTATTTTTCTTCAATTATCTCTGATATTCCGCCCTTCATGTAGAAATTTGCTTCCGGGACGGCATCGTGTTTCCCTTCGAGTATTTCCTTAAAACCCCTAACGGTTTCCTGTGCTGTGACTTGTCGTCCTTCGCGTCCGGTGAAGACTTCCGCGACAGTGAATGGCTGGCTCAGGAATTTCTGTATTTTTCTGGCTCTTGAGACGATAATTTTATCTTCATTGGACAGTTCATCTATCCCGAGTATTGCGATGATATCTTGGAGTTCTTTGTAGCGCTGAAGTATCTGCTGGATGCCGCGCGCTGTTTCGTAGTGTTCAACGCCTACTATCTCCGGCGCAAGCGCCCTAGAGTTTGATGCGAGCGGATCAACTGCGGGGAAGATGCCTTGCGCGGTCAGGGCGCGGTCAAGGACGATTACTGCGTCAAGGTGGCTAAAGGTTGTCGCAGGGGCCGGGTCAGTGAGGTCGTCTGCGGGGACGTAGATGGCTTGAAAGGATGTTATTGAGCCGGATTTAGTTGAGGTTATGCGCTCTTGCAGATCTCCCATTTCGGTGGAGAGGGTCGGTTGATATCCGACGGCGCTGGGGGTTCTTCCGAGTAGAGCAGAAACTTCGGCGCCCGCCTGTGAAAATCTGAAGATATTGTCAATGAAGAGCAAAACATCCTGAAGTTTTTCATCGCGGAAATATTCGGCGATAGTGAGGGCGGAGAGGGCGACGCGCATTCTTGCGCCCGGCGGTTCGTTCATTTGTCCGAAGACGAGGGCAACCTTTGACTTTGAAAGGTCAGATTGATTTATAACTCCGGCATCAGACATTTCGGTGTAAAGGTCGTTGCCTTCTCGCGATCTTTCTCCGACTCCTGCGAATACGGAAAAGCCGCCATGCTGTTTGGCGATATTGTTTATAAGTTCCATGATGATAACTGTTTTTCCTACGCCGGCTCCGCCGAACGCGCCGACTTTTCCTCCCTTGAGAAAGGGGCAAATGAGGTCAATAACTTTGATTCCGGTTGTGAGGACTTCCGGTTTTGTTGAGAGTTCCGTCATTTTCGGCGGACGGCGGTGGATTGGCATGTATTTTTCTGCCTTGACATGACCGCGTTCGTCAATAGGTTCTCCGATGAGATTGAGGATTCTTCCCATGACATTCGGACCTACTGGCACCTTGATAGGAGAACCGGTTTTAGCGACTTCCGCTCCTCTTCTTAGTCCTTCAGCCGGACCCATTGCGACTGTTCGTACCCATCTTCCGCCGATATGCTGTTGAACCTCCAGCACGAGTTCCTTGCTTTTATATCCGGCAATCTCCTCCGGAAGCACGATGAGAGCTTCATTTATTGATGGGAGTTGCGCTGAATTATCGAATTCCACATCCACTACCGGTCCGATGACTTGGACTATTCTGCCTTTTTGCATATTTTTACCTGATTAATTTGGAGATTTTTAAATCGCGCAATCATCCAAT
>JAGVIF010000504.1 GCA_020056205.1 Lentisphaeria bacterium
AACAGCAATATTTTCAACGCTTCTCATTTATCATCAGGCACTTTGTCATACTGGCACCGATTATCTTTAGCGTTCTATAAATAATTCCAATTGAAAGTTTCGTTGTTGGGAATTAGATTACCACAAAATTCTGGAGGTTCCAATGACAGTATTATTACAGGAAGTAGAAAACAAGGCGTTTACACTTTCCCTGCCGGAAAGAGGGCAGTTGATTCACGATTTGATTATCAATATAGACGGGGAGAATCAATCTTCCGGCGATTTCGAGATTGAGATTCAGAAAAGAGTCAGAAAGATCAAATCTGGAAAGGCAGTTGGCATATCTGCCGTGGATGTCTTTTCCAAGATAGAGGCAAAATACAGATGATAAAAGTGCGCTTTCTGGAAGAGGCGGATATTGAACTCTCAAAAGCTGTCGATTACTATGAACACATCTATCTTGGGCTGGGGCTTGATTTTGAACAGGAAGTAAAGGGAAATGTATTTAAAATTGCAGAGAACCCTGAGCTATGGCCATTAAGGGATGATGGAACAAGAAGATTCTCGACGAAAAGATTCCCATATCGAATAGTTTATCTCCTTCATGAAGATGTCATTTGGATTGTTGCTGTTGCTCACCATAAAAGATTCCCTGAATACTGGAAAGAAAGATTAAAATCCGAACTAACAGATTCACGCTGACCGTAAATAATCGCAAGGCGATTTTTCTGGCAGGTGATCATGGGCGTTAAAATCAGAAGAGATATTTCTCGCACAAAGCCGCAAACGCAAAGGAATAAAGATAAGCAAAAGTTTTCAGAAAAGAGTCATCCGCCTTCGCCAAGAGGTTACGGACGCGGCAAAGAGAAAAAACCAATTGATAATCAACGACGTAGATGTGGCCAAAAAGTTGTTGGCATTACAAATCCATCATTTCAGGAAAATCTGACGGCGGACAGGACAGGCGCTCCGGCGGCGGCTTGAAAAACTTTTCCGGCGCAACCTTTCATTTCACTATAGTTTTTTTGGCGATAATCTTTGCGTTGACGGACTCTAATTTCCCCACAATGTTCTCGTATCCGCGCAGAATTACGTCGGCATTTCTTATTGTGCTCCGTCCTTTCGCGCATAGCGAGGCTATAATCAGCGCCATTCCGGCGCGAATGTCCGGGCTTGACATTTCCATTCCGCGCAAAACGGACGGCCCGGTGATGAGAACTCTGTGCGGATCGCAGACTATGGCATTCGCGCCCATTGATATTAATCTATCCACGAAAAACATTCTTGCTTCAAACATTTTTTCAAAAAATAAAACGCTTCCCATAGCCTGCGTCGCCATGACGATGGAACAACTCATCATATCCGTCGGATATTGAGGCCACGGACCGTCTGATATTATTGGAGTTGCCCCGCTGACATCAGGTTTAATTTTAAGTTTTTGTCCGCAGGATACCCTCGCGAAATTTTCGCGTAAATCAATTTTGACACTGAATTTTTCAAACACTCTCCGTGTCATCCAAAAATTTCCTAGTGTTACTCCTTTAACAGTAATGTCTCCGCCGCTTGCCGCAGCGAGAGCCAAAAAACTTCCGGCCTCAATGTGATCGGCTCTTATTTTCCATTTGGCCCCGTGAAGTTTTTCCACCCCGTCTATGGTTATGGTGTCCGTGCCAAGCCCTGAAATGAGGGCTCCCATTTCTGAAAGCAGTTCGCCGAGTTCTCTGACGTGAGGCTCGGCTGCGGCATTTCTGATAATTGTCCTTCCCCTTGCAAGAACCGCTGTCATCATTACGTGTTCCGTAGCGGTAACGCTCGCCTCATCAAAAAACAATTCTCTCCCTCTTAACAAAGGGGCTTTGATGAAATAATCTTCCGCTCCTCCGGCTGCTAATTTCGCGCCAAGACATCTCAATCCATAGAAATGGGCGTCCAGCCTCCTTCTCCCAATGCCGTCGCCGCCCGGATTTGCGAATTTCGCAGAACCGCATCTTGCGAGAAGAGGGCCAACAAAAAGAATGGATGTCCTGATCTTGGAACAAAGGTTCTTGGGGATTTGAGTGGTCTTGACGCTCTTCGCTCTTATTCTCAACCGACCTTTTGCGAAATTCGCAGACGCGCCAAGCGCGGAGGCAATTTCAAGCATATTCCGCACATCTGTTATATTCGGGACATTTTCGATTAAAAGTTCTTCGTCCGTAAGAAACGACGCGGCGATTATAGGCAACGCGGAATTTTTGTTGCCTGAAACATTTATCTCACCCTTAAGATGAGAACACCCTTCTATTATAAAGGTATTCATATTTTTCTTTTCTCCCTGTACTCCGTCAGAACTACTTTGTACTTTGTATAAAAATCGGATTTGAAAGAAGTTCTCCGGCTTCCGGCCCGCTGATGTAAAAACGCAGGTAAGTTTTGTCTCTTAAGGTATCGCCTGAAATGTCAATTGCCAATTGAAATTTTCCGGCGTCCGACAGGACAGACGAAAGTTCTTTTCCGTCGGAGACAAGCGAAATTCGCACAGGCGCGGGAAAATTATTCGGCAGATTTTCACAATGACCCCGTATAGACACTTTTAATTTATCACCTCGATTGATGCGGATGGTTTCGCCTGAAACGGCGGCTATATTTTTACACGGCGGATAAACTCGAAATTCATCAAGAACCATTTCTTTTTTTCCCTGTTTTGACACGGCGTATGAATGCCCCTCGAGCATCGCTTTCGTTATATTTTCAACAGAGACCGGCTCATTTTCATCAATGAATACTACTGTTTTTATAAAGTCAAAGTCAAGTCCGTCCTGATGTCCATGATAATCGGCTTCGCCAAATATAAATGGAGGATTTTTCCGTTTTCCGGCGGAAAATTCCATAAGCATTTTGTCCCATTCGTTTCCGGGCAGATGGGCTGTCCTCGCGTCTCCGTAGATTCCGGCAAATCCATTGTGACCGTACGTTTTGACGACATCGTCAAGATATTTTTCCGTGATCAGGCTGATTCCTGAAATTGTGTTGGCAGATTTTGCCTCCGGAGACGACCACACTATTCCAAGGCTGTCTCCCTTTTTCTCTCTCACATAGTCTATCAGTTTTTGATAAGGCTCCTCATCGTAATTGTTGTAGGGGTCGAATCCGTGATGAATTGAAAATGGCTTGTTGTCTAAAGTCCATATTATCGCGATTATCGCAATCAAAACCGCCGTTATTTTTTTTAAATATGATTTGTGATAATAATTGTTGCCCTGCATGTCGCTGTAGTAAGATTTTTTTCTCAAAATAATGACAGAAAGAAAGAGAAGAAAAAGAGGCGATATTTTTGTTAAAAATGAAAAAATATTCGTATTGATCGAACTGTTGTGAATGACGGGCATTTGCCGTATAAATTCCTCATCGAGTTTTCCGAAAATTGTCATTTGCTCGGAAAACTGCCGGCATATTATTTTTCCGTTGATATTTTCCCAGTAATAATGTGGAGCGACATCAATCCCTGGAATGACGAACAGATCGTAGTTAATAGGGCGTTTTTCTTCCGTCAATTTGAGATATTTTGTCAACCCGAAATTTTTGACGGATTTTTGGTCCTTTGAAATTTTGACGAGATTTCTGAACGGAGGAATTCCGTATTCGCAACGGACAAGGAACTGGTCGCTTATGACGATGAAGTCAAGCCCGAATTCCCTGGCTTTTTTTTGTATGTCGGAGAGGGTTTCCGTTCCCGCGCTAATATCTGTGTTGACTCTAAAAAGTCCATCAACTTTTTTTTGTTTTTTTTGTCTGTTTTCGGAGGAGGCCGAACAATACTCCGACAAAGTTGTCAACGCTAAAATAGCGGCAACCGCTGTTAAGGCGTTAAAAATTCGATTTTTCGCTGATGGGTTCAAATAGGATATTCTCCTTTGAAACTTTACCACCGATGAACACAGATGAACACCGATTTTATCAATTTAGTTTCATTTTGATAAAACCCCGAGGCGTAAGCACTCGGGGTAGGTCGCTGAGTTGCAACCTTTGGTCGCCAAAATTATATTGCATAAGGCTGAAATATGAAAATTGTGGAGGGTCGTCGTTTTGTCTTCGGCAAGCGTCGCTTCGCTCGGCAAGGCGACAACCGCGAAAAAAATAACCGGCCACGGCAAGCGTGTCCCTCCATTAAAATGCAATTTTCAACCTAAAGCAGTGTAATTATGAACTGCCCGGAGCGCATATCCGGTAATATTACCCCGGAAAAGCATTTTGGCTAATTTGTAAGAAGATGAAGTATAAGTTCAGTAAACCCTGTCCTTTTACTGAACTTATACGTAAATATTCACCGAAAGGACCTGTCTGCGTGCCTGCCTGAGCGAGAACGCTCGCAGTCAGGCGGGGTTCGGTGAATATTTACGAAGAGAATAAAGGACGGATATTTTTTTTTGCAAAACAGCGATTAGGTTATGCCAAACCAAATGACAAGGGGAGAAAAAAGAAAAATGGAAAAGAAAATAAGAGAGACGCTCGAGGAACTCAGAGTTCATCTTCAGGCTGACGGCGGAGATATGGAAATTGTAGGCGTAGACGGCAAAAAAGTAAGCCTCAGACTCAAAGGGGCATGTGGCTGCTGTCCGCATGCCGCCATTACCATCAAAGAAGGAATTCAGCGCGTTCTGAGAGAGAAAATTGACCCCGAAATAACGGTTGACCGGGTGGAGTAGCCATAAGAGCCAGTTGCAAAAGTCAAAACCAGCGCCGATGGCATCTGCAACGGCGCGGTTTATGACTTTTGCAACTGGCTCAGTAGTGATCTTCCATAATCGTCCACATCCGAAACTTCATTAAGAGCCATATCCTTTGTTAAATCCTTGGGGATTGTTGATATCTCATAGTTGAGCCTGACGAACTGTCCGCGAAAAGGATCGTTGGGATCTATAGGAGCAGTCCGCAAATATACAGTTTTACCGGTTAAAACGATATATTCCCTTTCCGCGGCCATATACAAAAGCGCCGCGACCTAGAAGAGGATTGCTGTTGCTATTGCTGTTTTTCTCATATTATTTCCCGACTCGCGTTCAAACTTGCCGTTCCTTCCTTTTTCTGTTTACATAGAATATCCCCGTCCCTAATATCAACGCGCCAACTACGAGGAAAACTATCGCCCTCGGCAGGAGGCTGTCGAAAAGATCAACATATCTCGTGAATGAAAGGATAGTTATAAGGATTGTCCCGGAAACCACAAGCCGTCCGTCCATGTTCCTGCATCCGAATGTAATCATGGCGAGGGACTGGGCAAGAAAAATAACATTGAAAATGCCCGCGCCGAGCCATCCGTCCATATCGCATAGCCAGCCCCTGTTTAGAAGCAGGACAAGAAGTGTTAAAAGGACGCAGAAATGGTCTGCCCTGTAGAACTTCCCATAGTTTTCCCTAAAACGATTCAGATGGATAAGAACCGCGATCCACAGACCGATTGCGGCAACCGCAGGAACAGTGAAATAAAGCGACGGAACGATATGCCTGAAAGAAAATGCGGCCATTTTATCTACGACATCGGGAAAACTTAAAATGTAGAGAGATATCCAGTATATTACGTTCTCGTAGAATCTGAAAACTGTCGGACTCCCCTTGAAGAAATCTTTTTCCCTAGCAAGGATCGCGGACGAAATCAGGACGGATGAAAGGAAAACCATGATAGGAGCCAGCAGATGCTCCGCTCTCTCAAAATACGTGCAGTCGAAAAAATAGGTCAAGATGAACGCGGGAACAATAGCGGAAAGCAGAACCACAGATTTAAGACGCCAAGCGAGCGGCCCCACTGTGATCAGAATCGCAAACGGCGCCAACGGTGTGTTATTGCTGAAATCAAAAACCTCGAACCCGTTCCAAAAACATAGAAGAATGACTGCGCCTATAGCCTGCGGAATGGAGTCGAGGGACCAGGCCATCACGAGCGCTCCCAATGCCCATATCAGGAATGCGTTCGGATAATGCTCGTCAATGTTGTAAATCTGGGCGACAAGCCATATCCCTGCTCCAAACATCATTGTGCCGAGCAGATGGAACGCCTCAGAAAGAATTACAAAACGTCCACCTTTCCTCCTGAGGAAAACGCCGAGTCCGTGGGTGGAAAAAAGGACAGTGAAAACAATTGCGAGTTTCGCAAATTTTGGAGCGGGTGAAGGGAATCGAACCCTCCTAGCCAGCTTGGGAAGCTGGAACATTACCACTATGCTACACCCGCGTTTTCATTTGGTGATTTAGAGATTTTAAGATTTAGTGATTTGCGGATTTTTTAATCGCGCAATCATTCAATCTCCCAGTCACCCAATCATTGGCGCTCTGACACTCTTGAACTTCCGCACTGCTGTTATGTATTTTTGTTTCGCTCGGGGTCGGTATCGCTATCGGCATCGCCTTATTCCATTTTCCATTTTACTTCTCATTTTTCACAACAGAGACACAAGGGACGTAAGGGACATAAGCGACACAGAGTTGTATTTATTTCCAATTTTAAAACCCTGAACGATGAACGCTTTCTTTCCCGTTTTCTACTTCGAA
>JAGVIF010000336.1 GCA_020056205.1 Lentisphaeria bacterium
TCCCCATATCCCACCTCCCTCAAGCCTCAAAATTCCAAATGCAATAATATAACTGCAACCTATTTAATTGCAATGATTAATTTATACTGGCACCGATTCCAGGGCACCGATTCCCTACGAGGAGGCTTCATCCAGACTCTCCGCGATTTTCGCGGAAAAAAGCGAGCATGACAAGGCGATGGCTTACCTTAAAAATGCGATTTCCGCCCATCCTAAATCGCCGGGACTCGCCATCGCAATGGCAAGAATTTGCGCGCAAAACCCGGACAGACAAAAAGAGGCGTCCGAATGGTATGCGAAGGCGAAGGAACTCGGCGTCGACAAAGACGACGGGCTTGAAAAACTGCCCTCTCCATGAGTATAACCTGAATCCGTGGCAGATTCGACATGAATAATTCATAACATGTTGATAATCAAATAATAAACTCATTCTCGCATTTGCACCACCGGGGATGCCTTCACGGAATCAAGTGTGAGTGAATATTCACAGATAATCTATCTTTTCCCTGCATTCTGAAAGCGCCTTTTCCCATTGCCCGTTGCAGCCGTATTCATCGTAGGGATTCAAATAAACCTTCGCTATTTTTCCGGGTTTTATTTCGATGAAAGAAGTCGGGCGGTAAAAAACATACACCGTTCGCGAGCCGGGATCCGCAAGGGTAACGTTGCTCCCGCATAAGATGACGATGTCGTAATTCTTGAACAAGGCATCCACGTTATTGACAGGAGAGAGCGGAAGTTCAAGAGAATATCCCGCATGTTTCACTCGGAAGAAATTTATGGCGCTTTTCAGGTTTGATATTTTGTCGTTATGCAGGAGTAGCATTTTATCCCCGATATTCGTCTTTGAACGGACATTCATCCATTTTATGCCGTTCATAGTTGAAACCGCGCAGGTCTCTTTCCTTGACGAATTGAGGAGAGTTCCTGTTATCAGAACTCCGGATACAAGAATCGCCGACGCCAACAGAGCTGTCAGAAAACTTAATTTCAGATGGAATGATTGAAGACTTCTGAGCGATAAAAAAATCAAGGCGGCAATTATTCCTGTCGGGATCACGCAAAGCGAGAACTGCAAAATTGAATTGAGCTCCGGCAAGTTCAAGGAAAAGCAAGCTCGGATAACCGAAAAATCAAAGCATGACGACGCCATGCCGGAAATGAAAGCGCAGAAGCAGGATGTCATCAGGGAGATTATGAGGTATTTCCTCCTGTCAGACATCTCGCATTGCAACGAGATAAACGATGCGACAAATGAAAAAATCACGGGAATCGCCACAAAAAAGGACATGAGAATTCCCTGTTCAACGATGAATGTCAGGAAGCTGTTCACCATCGTGCGGTAGGCTATGTTCGCTCCCGGCGGCTGGTAAAAGTCGGTAAATATCGTGCCCGAAAGGCCCGTGCCGACACCGAAGGGATTGTCCGCCAGCATTTGAAGTCCGCCCTGCCAAAGAATCAACCTGTTCAAGACGGAATCGTCCGGCGAACTTATCCACGAATAATGTCTTTTGAGTATCCCGAACGCGAAAAGTATGACAAAGGCGCTCGCGGCGATGAGTCCTGTCCGCAAAAGAGATTTCCCGTCAAGCTTTCGTCCCCAATGCTTGTGCGTGAGGTAGAAAAAAAATGCGCCTCCGAGAACGATTGCGATGATCCCCGTCCTCGACATTGTCGCGATGAGCGCGAGATAGAGCAGGATTTCTATGATGAAGATGCAGGTGAAAACTATTTTGCCCGTGAACATTTTTCTCATCCCCCAGAAAAGAGGGATGAAGATAGCGATCAGGGCGGCGGCATGATTCGGATTCTGAAACCCGAACGACCACCTCACAAGTCCGTCGTAAGTAAATTCCACGGATCACTTTTCTCCTGTTCTATCTTTTTCATCGGCCCAGATAATCGCAAGTTTTTCATCGCAGAACTCGTTTCTGCTACCCTCATCTATGAACTTGACTTCCTTCGATTCTACCGGGAAATATTTCATAAGCTGGTCATCCCCGACAAATTTTATTTTCCTTTCTGTGTTCGATATGCAAGATTCGAAGAAGGCTTCTGCAAGCTTCAAAGCATCGTCGGGAAGACCATGCCCTTCTCCGGAGAACGATTTCCATATCACGGGACAGCCATTCTCCCGCATCTTCATTATGCGGCTGATGCTAAGCTCATATCTTCCGGTGTCGAGTTCGCCGCACGTTGCGAGGCCTGGAACTTTCAAGCTAATGTTGGTTTCAGGGTCAAGCCAGACTCCGCACGCATGCAGCGCCCATGCCTCCACGATTTCAGGTTTCCACGCAAGAAAGAGATTCACGCACTGGGCTCCGGCTGAATATCCGTAGTAGAATATCTTCTTCTTCCTGTCCAAATCGTAGTTCTCATAGATTTTATCAAGGGCATCAAGTAATGCCTTCCCCGACCATTTTTCCGGCTGCCAGTAATCGTCGTCCTTGAATGACGGCGAGATTAAAAACAGGTTATGCCTGTCGGCTAACTCATTGAACTTGTAGGTTTCCAGCGTGTGCCTGCCGTCCCAATTCCTTCCTCCAAAAGACACCAGTATTCCAAATTTGTCCGCAGTTTGCTTGGAATATTCCTGGGGAATTCTTACTGCAATTTCCAGACTGCTGTTTTCCTTTGAAGAAGTTCGGACATTGAAAGTCTGGATACTCTTAGAATAAAGACTGTTCTGAAAAAGCAGAAGCGATAGCGATAGAAGTAGCATAAGCCTCCGGCTTGTGAACTTCCTAAGATTCAATTTCCCGCGCAATAAAAATAACAGATGGCTGAACTTCATTTTTTCACCTTGGCGGAATCAGGTTTCGCCGCAGCTTCGGCAATACGGGGTTTTGCCTCCTGCCCCCATGCCTCCGCAAGTTCCTTTGATGCGAATTCTACTCTGTCCTCATTCTCGATATTCTGAATCTCCCTGCTGCCAACCGGCCAGAACCGGTTCTCCTGATCGTCCCCCACATAGAGGATTTTCCTCTCAGACGCAGGCACTTTCTTCTTTGCAGTTTCCTTTTTTCCGGGTTCGAGTTCGGAAATATTTTCCGTATGGTAATATGTAAGAAAAACCTTTGCCAGCGTCACCGAGTCCGGCGGAACATCATGCTGTGTGTTCGGAAAGGTCTTCCAGATAATGGGGACACCCAGTTTCCTCGACCCGATGACAAAATTCCTGCTGATCTGGTATCTTCCTATGTCAGCCTCTCCGCAGGTAACGAGTCCCGGACAAGTCTTCATCTTCTTGTCCGGCTTGTGGAAAACACCGCAGGCGTGCGACACCCATGCGGCGCATATCCGCGGTTTCCATGCGGGAAAAAGATTCGAGCACTGGGAGCCGGCCGAATATCCGTAATAAAGAAGACGATCCTTGCTGATTTTGTAGCTCTTTCCTATCTCGTCAATAGCTTCGAGCAGGGCTTTGCCCGACCATTTTTCCGGTTGCCAGTATTCATCGTCCTTGAATCCCGGTCCTATAAGAAACACATCGTTCTCATCGGCCCATTTGTCAAAGCCGAGCATCCCGCCGACCTCCCCTTCCCCAGTACAATTCCTTCCGCCGAATATCACGAGCGCCCTGTAGAGGCTTTTAGAATCCTCCTTGTAGTTCGCAGGAATCCGA
>JAGVIF010000386.1 GCA_020056205.1 Lentisphaeria bacterium
CTCTGCTTTTGCTAATAGCGCTGGCCGGATGGCACATTAAAACATGCAACGACATGTTTGAAGACAAGGAAGGGACGAAAAAAATGAAAACCGGCATAATTATCCCGCTCCTTTTGTTGCCGATTCCTATTTATTTAAAACCTGAACTTGCCATTCCCGCTCTTTTGATAACTCTGAACTGGGATATATACTCGATTCTGGGAAAAGGCGTATTCCCCTTCTCAATGATAAACAATTTCATAGGAGGGGCGCTGCACTTTTCGCTCGGGCTTTCAGCGGCTGAAATTGACATATCGCGGGCTCTGTCAAGACCTGAAACATTCTTTTTCGCATTCGCCATGCTTTGCGGTTCAATGCATCACGACTCATATGACGCCGAAGAAGACCAAATCCGCGGGTTTAGGACCGGAGCCGTTGTTTTTTCTTCCGATTTTTGGTGGAAACTTTCCGTTTTCCCTATGATTATTTCTATTTTTTTCCTGTTAAAAACAGAAAAACTCTTCGCCGTGTTATTTTTTGCCGCCGCCGTTATTCCTTATTTCTTGGGATACTTCAGTGTTCTGTTCCTCTCAAAAACTCCTTCAAAAATATTGATGTTCAGATTTTTATGCAGAGGAATTTTTGGCTCCGCCGCATTATTGTATATCTTTATCAAACTGAACAATTTTAATTTTTGAAAAGTATGCGGCATAAAAGGAAAACATGAAAAAGACAAAAGAAATAAATTTTGACAGTTCAAGGAGCGCAAGATGCGGATTCCCCGAATTTGTGTACGGAGAAGGGAAAACTCTTCATCAATTGAAAACCGTTATTTGCGAAATTCGCAAAATCAATGAGCCGGTCGTCATTACAAGATTAGATAAAGAAAAGGCGGAAAAATTGATTGCCGAATTTCCGTGTTCAAGATATGACGACGCGTCGAGACTTTTTTATATAGCCGATAAAAAGAAAAAAAAGGGAAAAATTACGATAATCACAGCCGGAACCACTGACCTGCCGACGGCCCTCGAGGCAAAATTCACACTTGAAGCATGCGGTTTTTCTCCGGTCCTTTTATCCGACCTCGGAGTCGCCGGTATTCATCGCCTGATGAGCAGATTGAATGAGTTAAGAAAGTCTGATGTTGTGATAGCCGTCGCCGGAATGGAGGGGGCGCTGCCGAGTGTCGTAGGCGGACTTATCCCCTGCCCCGTAATAGCCGTTCCAACGAGCGTCGGTTACGGAACGTCGCTTAAAGGTTTCACCGCTTTGCTGGCGATGTTGAACAGTTGCGCGAACGGGATAACGGTCGTCAATATTGACAATGGTTTCGGGGCGGCGTGCGCGGCAATGAGAATTCTCCGCCGGAATATGGATGGGCTTTAAATAATTTTGAGAATTATTTGCTCCATGGGCATCAGGAATGTTTAATGAAAAACGAATGTTCCAAAAATTCAATTATTCCGCCACATGGCGGCTATCGTAAGCTGAAAACTTTTCAGCTCGCTCAACTCATTTATGATGTCACTGTACGGTTCTCTGATCGCTATATTGACAAATATTCTCGCACACGCGATCATATGGCGCAGGCTACCCGTTCAGGGGTTCAAAATATCGCCGAAGGAAGCTAGGCTTCCGCCACTTCAAAGAAAACCGAACTAAAACTGACCAGTGTCGCCCGTGCAAGCCTCGAAGAACTAAGGCTCGATTACGAAGATTATCTCCGCCAGCATAGGCTTCGTCTATGGGAAAAAGATGAGCCTTTGCGGAAAGAGCTTGTCGCTCAAAAATGCGTTACTTCTGATGATGTGGCGCAGTGGGTTGTGCAGGTGAAGAAGGGACTCTATGGACATAATGGACGCTATGACGAAATCTCGGCGAACGCCGTACTTGTGCTGATAGGTGTAGCATGCAGCCTTCTCGATCGGCAGATCGCCAGCCTTGCCAGCAACTTTGCCAACGAGGGCGGATTTTCAGAACGATTGTACCGTGTCCGTTCACAAACAAGGAGAAACCAATTATGACCCAGTTGTCCATTCAATCCATACTGTCCATTCCGTCCATTACTAAATCTGAATTTTCCGCATATATCAAATCATTTCAGTTCCGGGAGATCTTCAACGAAATGGGTTGGAACAACGAGCGCGTTACAAAGAAATTCCATGAAAGTTTCAAGAAAGAGCACACCACAAAGCAAAAGATGATTTGAATGAACGGCTGAAGAAGCTGACCGACGACCCTGACAGCATTCTCTATGCGGAGCAACACAAGGGGGATACACTCTGGAAAGAAAAGATTATCAGGAGTGGCTTGCCACACATCAACCGTTTCATTGGTTCGCAGAGTTTTATGAAATCATTCACGGCAAAGGCGGGTTTGATGTGGTGATCGGGAATCCACCGTATATGGAGTATTCGAAGGTTAAGACTGATTACGAACTATTCCGTCGCCGAAAGCCAAACCGTTCAAAGCGTAAAGCGTGTAACGGCAGAAACCGCGCAAAAGAGAAACCAATTTATGATTGAACTGGCGGATGAGGTTGTCGTCGGTTACGCCAGCAAGGGCGGTATGTTGGAGCGGATGCTTGCGGATGAATATTCAAGAACCAAGTTGTCAATTGCTTTTCCCTGATATATGTTAACCTCCCCAGTTGCTTTATTAAAACAAACGGTTAAACATGGAATTATTGAAGAAAAATTTTTCAGCCGGACTGGCACTTGCTATTTCTCTGTCCGCTTTCCTTGCGCCCGTCTCTTCGGCGGAAGAAGGTTATTTCGTACGCTTTCGTTCAGGGAAAATATTGAGCGCGGAGTTGATGCCGGGGGAGTCAAATCTTTACCTTTCGATCAAGAACGTGAATAAATATGAACCGCCTTCAAGGGTTACAAGCGATGTGGCGTATGCGGCGCTTACGGTTCAACTCGATCCGGGAAGAAGCCTCAGCCTTTACGATTACAGCTTGAAAAACGACATGGAACAAGTGTTTCCGTGTATAGCAATAAAGGAAAATGACGGAGATTTCGACGCCTCAAAGTGGCTCTACGAAAATTCCCCTCAGAGGAATAGGCTCACTATGTTGTTCAGGGTTCAACTGCCCGCGTTCAACAGGCCTCTGAATTATATTCTCGTCTTTAATCTGATGAAGGGGAAAAACGACGGAACTGCCATCGCCTTTATAAAAATTGAGAACAAACCGTTCACGACCCCTACAAAAATACCGGACTGCGGAATCATAGGAGCGGAGCCTTCTAAAGTTCAGGAATTGCTTGGAAACGTTGTTAAAAAGCCAGAACCTCCTGTATCGCAACAACCTGTAGCCGCGCCAACGACAAAATAAATTTTATATGTTCGAAGTTGAAATAACAAGAAATTTTTCCGCCGCGCATTGCCTAAGAAACTATCAGGGCAACTGCGCCAAATTGCACGGCCATAATTGGATTGTGAAAGTTTCCGCCAAAAGCGGCGGACTTGATAAGATAGGCATAGCGGTTGATTTCAGAAAACTGAAAGAAAATCTTGATGAAATCCTTATATCGCTGGATCACAATAACCTGAACGATTTACCGCTTTTTTCCGACAGAAATCCGACGAGCGAAAACGTGGCGGAATTTATTTTCGGAAGGATGTCTGAAAAACTCAATTCCCATTCCGTTAAAATTTCAAAAGTGTCCGTAGCTGAATCCCCCGACTCTTCGGCGTCATACTACGAATGAGACTAGTTCTTGGGGGTCACACACGCGCTCGCTGCTTCTGACTTTCATAATCTCCTTCATCCGCTCAATCTCCAACCGACGAAGGACAGAAATAAACTTGGACAGCAGCAGTTTTAAAGGAGTGAATATTCACCCTCTATCCCCTATCCCGCTTTTTGGCATGAGCATTCATCAAGTTCTAACCGTTCGCTAACGTGTTCTTAACAATTGCGGTTTAGATTGTACCCGTTTTTTAAATGCGCTCATATGGGCAAAAAAATAACAAAAGGAGAAAAAATGCAATCGAAACTCAGGAAAATCGTGGGGGCAACGCTCGGAGCGGCGATGGTATTCGCGCTTGGGGTCGGAGTGGAAGCCGTAAATGGAGCCGGAGCTTCTTTCCCGGCGCCATGCTACCAGAAATGGATAGCCGAATACGCAAAGGCCACAAAGAAGAAAATCAATTATCAGTCAATAGGCTCCGGAGGCGGTCTTGCGCAGATCAGGGCGAAAACTGTCAATTTCGGGGCATCCGACGAGCCGCTCAAGGCGGATGTTCTCGAGAAGGACGGCATGATTCAATTCCCAATGATTATGGGCGGGATAGTGGCGATTGTAAATCTTCCCGGCATCAAGCCCGGAGAATTAAAACTCGCGCCTGATATTCTCGCCGATATTTTTCTCGGAAAAATAAAGAGGTGGAATGATGCGAAAATCGCAGAAATTAACGAAGGTGTAAGCCTCCCGGACGAAGATATAACCGTTGTTCACAGAGCGGACGGTTCCGGCACGACCTGGACTTTCACAAACTATCTGACGAAAATATCGAAGGACTGGGCGAATGGACCCGGATGCGGAAAAGATGTGGCATGGCCGGTTGGATTAGGCGGACAAACTAACGCCGGAGTGGCGCAGCTTGTCAAAAAAACAAAATATTCGATAGGTTATGTTGAGTCGGCATACGCCTTCGAAAACAATATGACCTATACGCAACTGCAAAATGCAGACGGAAAGTTCGTTCTTCCCACGACCGAAAACTTTCAGGCTGCGGCGGCAAATGCGGACTGGAATAATGCGCCCGGTCTTTATATGGT
>JAGVIF010000382.1 GCA_020056205.1 Lentisphaeria bacterium
CATTCGGGTCGGCATCGCTTTGTTTGTAGTAGGCGAATTTATACGCCGTTCTTGATAACCTAAGTTTTGCGGTTCAGTCAGCCGAATTTAAACTAAGTTTTTGATAATAAACGATGTATGAACTGCAATACAGTTCATTAAATTATTCAAATAAAAATTCGGCCGGTAGCTTGCGACATCCTTGGCGCAAAAAGCAAATTGTTTCATGCGCCCGGAGGTCGCATACTACTTTTCTCTTGACCTACACCGCACTGCTCAAACGCAAAATGTAGAATAGTTATAGGTTATTGGTTATAGGTTAAAGGCACAGAGTTTTTCTTCGTTCGATGCTGGATGTTCAATGTTGAATGTTCGATGTTCATAGATAATCCGGGCGGAAGCCTGCGGAAAGGCTTACGCCCGGATTATCTATGATCTGAATATCCACCATGTCCTGGCCATAGCGGACGCTGTGAAGAAAACGACTATTCCGGACATCATAAATATATTTTGAATCCAAAGTCCGGGATACTCGCCAAAAGATCCGTTTGTCACCTGGAGAGCGGATGCTATCGGGTTGAGCGACAATATTATCTGCGAAATTTCAGGCGGCAGTTTTGATTTGAGAATTATCGGAGCGAAACTGACAACACACATAGACGCGCTTATCACATATGCGATGGCCGTCGCCGCGCCGGTGTTCTTGCAAAAAGCCGAGGCAAAAAGGCCGGAACTCAAAAAGACAAGGGCGGAAAGAATCAGAAGCAAGACCCACAAGACTATTCGCCTGTAGGTTGTCCAGACTTCTATCCACCACGACATGTTCCTTGCTTTCTGCAATACCACGTCCCACCATTTTCCGGCGAGGATTGAACCTTCAGGGAAAACGGACTGCTGTTCGAGAAAAGCTATCGCGAAAAGGACAAAAAAACTGCTGAAAAGAAATATCATGGCGTAGAAAAAAGTTGCCTGCAATTTTCCCATTACGACGGTGAACGGAGAAAGAGGGGTCATTCGTAACGCGACGAATGTGCCGCTCGATATTTCGTCCGTTATCAGGCCGCTGCTCAGCCCCGGCGCAAGCATCGCTATGACGCCGATTTGAAAAACTATCGCGGCCATTCGAACCGAATCGGGGCTAACCATATTCCCAAATTGAAACGCGACTAATGTCATTATGGCGAGGCTCAGTATGAAAATTACCGAAACGGTTCTGATTACGAATTTGGGATTTCCGAAAATCCGGCTCCTCAACTCCGCGACAAATACCGGATTGGAAAATGTGCCTATGTTTTTCTTTCTCTTGAGCGGATCAATGAGATAGAACGGCCACGTCAATTTACGTTTGACCAACTTTCTAAAATCCGTGAATTGCTCCTGGTGAATTTTTGCGCGGGCTGAAGGCCTGAAAATCGAACGCTCAAATATCATAAATGAGATGATCGCGAACAACCCTGAAAAAACTATGTATATTGTGAACGGATTTATCGCGCCGCCACCCATCATTACCCTGCTGGTTAGTTTGTAGGTCTCCGGATACAAAAGGTAAAATATGGCGTCGTACGGACTGAATGCCCTGATTATTTGGAAATAAGGCTGAAACGCCGGAAGCAAGTTGCTCAAAAGGGCCGCAGGAAACCAACTCGCGCCTGCGAAAATCGCAATTATCGAATAGTTCATCACCACCGAGCTTGATGTTCTTTCACACATCGAACTGCACGCAAGCCCGGCTACTCCGTAACTCAACGCCGCCAGCAAAACGACCGCCAACATCCGCAGAAAAAGCGCGTCGCTGATCCCGCCGGTCATGGAGCATATCGCGGCTATCGGCATTGAGAAAAGTACTATCAGGACGAGAGAGATAACTGAAGAAAAAAGTTTTCCGGACATTATTTCAAAAGGAGTCAGGAGAGTAACAAAAAGGCTTGAGAAAGTATTTCCTTCTTTTTCAGAGGTTATTGACGCCGCCGAAAAGGCGGGAACTATCAACAGTATCAGAGTGAGATTTATGCTGAAAAACATCGAAAATATCTGTTTGCCTCCGGCCGAGGCAACCGAATGAACTCCGCTTGCCGGCCACAAAGCGAATAAGGCCGTAGACAGAAGAACAAGATATGCGGCTATTATAATGTTGTTCTTCGCTGAGCGCGACATGCCGCTGAATTCGCGTTTAAATATAGGATTTCCAAGTAGAAACATTTGACGCTTACCTAAGTTTTGCGGCTCAATCGGCCGAATTTAAACTAAGTTCTTGATAATAAACGATGCGCCTACGCGGCGCCGCTCAAACGCAAAATGTAGGCTTATCCCTTTTTGGTTATGTTTATAAAGACATCTTCAAGGTCAACCTCATCCTCCGAGAACCACCGGACAATCACATTGTTTTCAATCAGCAGGCGCAAAACGCTTTTTATTTGAGGCCGCGCCCCGGTGAAAGTGCATTGCAAAGCGTCCTGTTCGAGAACTTTCACGGTTTCAATCATATCTATGCGGGAAAGGATATTCTTCGCCTCATTTATGTCCGAGTCAACAGTCACATTTATGACAATTTTTTCCTGGAGGCTGCTACTGATTTCTTTTACAGTTCCCTGCGCGAGGAGTTTGCCTTTGAAAATAATCCCGATAAGATCGCAAATCGAAGAAAGTTCCGGAAGAATATGGCTTGAAAGCAGTATTGTTTTGCCAAGCCCCTTCAAGCGGGAAATTGTCTGCCTCATCTCTATCCTTGCCGTAGGATCAAGCCCGCCCGCCGGTTCATCTAATATAAGTATTTCAGGATCGTGGATCAGTGTTTTTGCAAGCCCTATGCGCTGTTTCATCCCGCGGGAGAGGGAAGTAACCTGATAATCTATCATGTGAGACGAGTCGGTCAGAGAGAGAACTTCCTCTATGCGCGGCTTCCTCCGTTTAATCGGAATTTTAAACGCCGCCCCGTAGAAATCAAGATATTCCCATACGCTCATCTGCTCATAAACGCCGAATATGTCCGGCATATACCCTATTTTGCGTTTAATCTTCGGAATATTCGACGCGGTAATTTGGATATCCCCCACAAACGCCTTGCCGGAATCAGGTTTCACTAAGCCGCAAAGCATTTTTATAGTGGTCGTCTTTCCGGCTCCGTTCGGTCCGATAAATCCATATATCTTTCCCCGCGGAAGGTCAAGATTAAGAGAAAAAACACCTCTCTCAGCGCCATATTTCTTGGTCAAATTTTCTGTTTTTATCATAATTTAAAGTCTCCCTAATAATTCATTCCCGAAATATCCCCTTTGACTTCTCCAAAAACTGACACCGCGAAATCCATGACCGTCCATTGATTGGATCCCATTTTTTGTTCAATCGGCAATGACTTATTTTTCAATGTTGCGCTGATAATGATGGTTCCGGCTCCCGACGAATCAATAACGTCGGAAAGTTTATCTCCGAAAAAAATATAGACATTTCCGTTCTTTTCAGAATGTGATATTATCCCTGAGAATTCCGGAGTCGCCGCATTTTTTTTCCCCGCCGCAGGCGTATTCAGAACCTTTCCGGCTATACGCGGGACTACGCTCACATTGCTGCCGTCGTTGACATATTTCAGCTTGATTTCAATCCTTTCAGATTTAATCATGGAGAAAACGGACGGGACGGAAAATTTAAACCTGTATTCCATGTCGTCCTGAGAAAACATCGAAAAATTTCTGCACGATCTTATCGTCCGTGTCGTATTGTCCGCCGACATTATTTTTATCATCTCAAACGGAATTTTTATCCTCGTCCCCGCAAATTTCTCCGCCAGAGGCATTATAAGAACCTTTGCGTGGTTGCCGCGGATCCCCTCAAAACCCGAAAAATACTCCATATCCGAAGTCTTTGAAACAAGGGCCAAAAGAGGATGATTGACGACAATCTCGCTTCTGAGCGAATTGAAAATATTTGAAGAAAGATCATCGCCCCAAAATTCTTTTCCGTCTGACGGCAGGATTTTGCCGTTTTCCATCTTCAGAGACAGAATGCCGGCCGGAAAAAGAATGCCGGCATTTTCAAATTTTAAATCAGGCGCGTCGTATCCGCCGAAAACATATCCTTTATCGGAATAGATAATCTCCGGGCGCGCCGCAACCGCTTTTTTTTCTCCGTAAAAAGAACCAAACATTTGAAATTGCCTGGAAGAATTCGATTTAATCTGAAGTTTTGCGATTTTCGCAAACCCCTCCTTTGTCTTGTCTATCTGCATAGGGTCAATTATCATCGGGACAACGGGGGCGTCAAAAGCCTCTTTCTGGGAAAATTTATTTGTCTGGAAAAGCATCTTGTTTTCAGGCGGAATTGCTGAAAACAGGTAATTAATGTCTTTCGCTTTGATGTCAATGGAGGTATCATTTTTCGAGAAAACAGCGCATTTGGCGTTTGACACTGCGGAATAATCTTCGGATAAAAATTTTTCTACCGAGGCCGAAAGAATTTGCCGGTTGTCAGAACCCTGTCTGCCAGCCGCTGAAAAAATATAAAAAGTCATCAATACTGCGAAAATCGCAAGCGCAGACCATGCCATTGAGCCCTTTCGGGAAAGAGCCCCCGCAAGCAGTATCAGCATTGCCGGAATCAACACGATAAAAAGTATTTTCCTGATTGCGCCCGGAGTAGGAATCGCAAAACCGATCAGTCCGTCAAGCAATTCCACGGTTTGCCGGTAAGACAAATTCTCTTTCTCATGGACGTATGCGAGTTTGACTAAATCCGGCCATATCCCGCTCTCCTTGAAATTGTTTTCCGTCAAAAGGTATGAGGATGTCATCACTGTTCCTGCTCCGTATTTTTTCACGCGAAATAATGGAAAATTACCCTCTTTTAAAATATCAGCCCCTTCCCCGCGGGGAAAACTTTCAAGGAAATCAACATAGTTCCCGCGCGCGCTCCAAGGGGAAAATGACGCAAATGCTTTTTTTAACGACTTCGAATCATTGGTTTTTCTTATCGAAAGAGGCTTGACCGAAAGAAGCGGGGCAAGCGGAGTCATGGCGGCGTCCATAATGCCATTCGGATCCGCGAAAACAAGCCGTCCGCCGGCGATGACGTAATCCGTGATCGCCTTGAAATTTTTCTCCGTCATTTTTCCAAAGTCCGGCCTCAGCAAAACAACACAATCGAAAGAGGATAAAACAGCATAATGTTGAGGGTAAAATCCTTTGGAAATTGAGTTTTGAAAAAGCCTGTCCTTATATTCAGGCATCATTGCTATCGAACCGAGCGATATATCATCGGCGTCAGATATAACGGCTAGGGTTCTAATCCCTCTGCCGCCGGCAATCCTGGACACTAAAGTATTGTCCGACACCGCGACGCGGTTTCCTCTCTGATAAAGCTCAACCCTGTAACTGTCCGAGTTATCCGACACAACTTCGGTCAGGTAAGACAGTTCAGACTCGGCGGGAACAAGGACATCGCACACAAAAACATTTCTGCGTGAGGAAAAAAAATTGGCGTCAGATACAAGCCTCAAAGAAAGCTCCGCGTCCGTCTTGTCCGGATTTCTTAATACCGCCCGCAATTCCGTCCACGAACCGTCTTCAACTCTTGGGGACATGGCAGTTCTTACCGAAACCCTTTCGATTGTCGGCCCTGCAATAAGCCATCCGGGCAGAAAAAAAGATAGAAGAAAGAGAATCTTTTTAAAGTTCAGCGCGTATTTTTTTTTATCGGTTGTTATCTTTTTTTTATACGAATACATCTGCGTTTTCCTGTTCCCGTTCCATCGAGGGAAAATCAAAGTCATTTGCGAAAAGTTCGGCTATCCGCCCACAGACCCTTTCGGCGTCTTCTCCGTCCGCTTCAACAGTTACATCTTCCCCTTTTTCAAGCCCTAACGAAATCAAAGACAGTATGCTTTTGAGGTCGGAATCGCCTTTTTGCGTCTTGATGCGAATTTTGCAATTTGAAAAACTCTGTGCGGCAAGAAGTATCATGCTCGACGGACGACAGTGTATCCCGGCGTCGTTTCTGACTTTGACTGTTTTGCTTGCCATGATAAACGAACTTGTTGTGAGTTTTGCAATCGGTTCTCGTACCCTAATACTCTGTTTTTGTTAATCAAACTCTTTTTTCCCGTAATCTTTGCGGGAAATAAAAAACTACAAGAGAAAAAGACTCTTTGAGTTTGCCTGAGGCGCAGGGCGGGCTATCTTAACGCGGGGAGACAATTGCTAAACCGTTGCGGGTATTGCCCTGTTGCCATCAGGTTAAGGGTTTGAATATCCAATGACGAAGGAAAGAATAAAAAAAGAAGTCAGAATTCTTGATTTTTATGTCCCTTGCGTCCCTTATGTCCCTTGTGTCTCTGTGGTGAAAAATATTGGAGATTTGAAATTAGAAATTCTCCTTTGAAACTGCCGCCTTTTTCGGGGTCGGTATCGCTATCGGCATCGCTTTGTTTGTAGTAGGCGAATTTATACGCCGTTCTTGATAACGCGCAATAAATTGCGCTACTACGAATGGATTTTGCATTTTATCAGATATAAATATTCACCGAAGGGACGGGGTTCGGTGAATATTTACAACAGGCGAGACCGAAAAAATGAGTTTATTCTTTGATTATCAACAACCAGTATAAAACAAAGGAAAGTTTATGAAAACGGTTTTTGTTTTTTCGGGACAGGGGGCGCAATTTGTCGGAATGGGCAAAGATATATTTGAAAATTTCCATTCGGCGCGGGCGGTTTTCGAGTCCGCGGATAAGGCGCTCGGATGGAGCGTAAGCGGACTTTGCTTCGACGGGCCGGAGGAAAAGTTGACTCAAAGCAGATTTTGCCAGCCGTCCATATTCACGATGAGTTGCGCCTGCCTTGAGGCGTTTAAGAGCGCCCATCCTCAGGTGAAACCCGCCTCAGCCGCCGGATTGAGCCTCGGCGAATTTGCCGCGCTGTATTGCGCCGAAACTTTTTCTTTCGAAATCGGTCTTAAATTAGTGGCGAAAAGAGGGGAGCTTATGGACGATGCCTGCCTCGAAAACAAGGGCGCGATGGCAAGCGTTCTTGGCGGAGACCCCGGACTTATCGGAGAAGTCTGCGCGGAATGCGGAATTGATGTGGCGAATTTAAACTGCCCGGGTCAGATTGTAATCAGCGGAGAGACGGAAAAAGTCGCAGCCGCCGCAGGCAAGCTCAAAGAAAAAGGGATAAAGAAAATTATCCCGTTAAAAGTTGCGGGAGCTTATCACAGATCGGAAGAG
>JAGVIF010000140.1 GCA_020056205.1 Lentisphaeria bacterium
CTCCTGAAACTTATCCACCGATTAACACAGATAAACACGGATAATTTATTTTTACCCTCGATAAAACTGCCGTCGGAGTTCACAGTCCCGAGTTCCTACGGCCCCGGGATATTCGACCCCGAGGCCTGACGGCTCGGGATCTTCGACTTAAGCGTGTCTCTTTCTTAGGTAGTTTCTTATTGATAAAACCCCGAGGCGAGCACTCGGGGACAGTCGCTGAGTATTCACTAAGCTTATACGATAGCCGTTGAAGGAGAAGATTGCAAAGCCGTTCAATTCAAAAGGCTTGTTTTTATTATGATATTGAATTTCTTTGAATGACGGAATATGCTATAGAACATTTTTTGCGTAAATATTCTATTCTATTGGAGCGAATCATTTGGAAATTAAGAAAAAAAGAAACAAGACGCGTGGAATTTTATTATCCGCCGCAAGAATAGCGGGGACATCTGTAATTTTAACCGTCGTCGGTTTGTCCTTGACATATTTTATCTACACTGACGTATTTCGCAGGCTGGAGAGATTCACAGGACACCTGCTAAAGATAAAACCACGAATGTATCTTCCAGAAGAAATCAAATGGAAAGAGGGGGACTGGGCGCTTTTTGAAGCGATACTTACGGCCTCTCCATTTTCCTCCAAAATCCAGAACAAGAACATCTCTTCTTCTGTTCCGTCCTTTCAGACAAATGTAAAACTTTCTTTCGAAGGAGTTACAGCCGCAGACAGCAATCCGACTTCTCCATGGCCGAAAGCCAGCTCAATGGAAATACTGCGCGGAACAAGTCCGGCGGGTCCATATAAAGCCGTAAAATCCATCAATGGCACCGTGCTGCTGAATGCTTCACAAACTGAAGTCTATAAACAAACATCCAAGGGAGAAAAACAGTCACGGAAGCATTACGAAATGGAATTTTCCGACGAGGACATCAAAACCGAAGGACGTTACTTCTACAAACTCAGATTTTTCGACGGCAAGAAAAAACTGATATACGAATCAGGATTCTGTTCTGTCCTTGTTTTGCATCCTCCTGCGGTTGAAACAGCAATGGACAGCAGCGCTGATTCCAGGCAGCCGGCATCGTGTACAAAAACAATTGAGTTTCCGGCGACAGCCGGCGCAGTTGATGGTTATCCCCGACTGTTCTGGAAAACACAGGATAAAAAAAGCAGTGAATTCATCCGGCCTCCAAAGATTGTTGTCCGGCATTTATGGTTTGGAGAACTCGCCCGCTTCCCTATGGGGAAAGGAAGCTTCAAGTCGCCGTTCAAGACGAACCAACATGATGTTAACAGACTTTTATTCCATGTCGGGATAGAGGCGCCCGTGAGGCGCGACTTTTGGGCAATGACAGTTGGACAGGGGCAGATGATCTCAACGGAGAGGTATCTGGCAGACCTGCATTTTACCACAACATATCAATCTGCGCCAATTGCCCCCGTACCATCCGTAACACCCACCGCGTCGGCAAGGGGCATGCCCGTCCGGAATTCAAAAAATCCGGATGCATCCAAGGGAGCGTAAGAGGGAGGACGACAGGCAAGTCCAGAAGCCGCCCGAAGATGAAAAGAAAAACTCCAAGCCATCGAGAATTGAAACAGTCACCTGTGGTTTTTACAGGGATCCGAACGACCGCTACGAGATTATCGCAAGGGCTCCTGACGAACTGTTTTTATCTCCGAAGCATCTTGACAATCTTAAAGGTAGCGGCGCTTCAATAATTTCCTGGATCATGCCTGAATCCATTAAGCTCAAGAAAGTATCAATTAAGAGCCCGCAGTCGGACGAGAAGATATTTGACAGTGACCACAATTCCTTCGCTTTCATCCAACTGCTGGAAAATGGCTGTTATCTCCAGCCGGGTTTTTCCGAGACTTGCAGTTTGACATATACCTGGGCCGAAGAAAAATATCAGATAACGTCCTGGCAAACTTCCGTAGTCGGCAATCAGCGCGTAGATGAAACGATATCCAGACAACTGCTATCCATAGGAGAATCAGAGGATTTTTCAGCCACTGTCAATGTCGTTCGCGCCCCTTTGCCGGGAGGTTTGAGAGCGGATCCAGGCGATAAATTCATACGTCTGCGCTGGGATCAGCTTTTCTGGAACAGCGCGGACTGGGTTGAAAAACCATATTTTGTTCTGCGTCGCTACGAACAGCGTGGCGCGAAAATCAGTGGAGAGCGCCTTGAATTCAACTCATTCCGTGAATTTGTCGCCGGTGAAGCGGATGCCATTGGATTCACAGATCGTGAAGTTGTGAACGGACAAGCCTATTTTTATGAACTCGAAGTGCGCGGCGTGACACGCGCGCTCAGTTGGAAACAGGATGTGGGGCAAATA
>JAGVIF010000590.1 GCA_020056205.1 Lentisphaeria bacterium
ACCCGATGGCGCTGCAACCCGTTAGGGATGAAGTTCTTATGAAATCATACTTCGCCGCAAAATCCTCGACATACCGCTTTGGGTATGCCTCCGGTTTTGAGGCTTGTCTGAATTTCATAATCTCCTTCATCGGCATCGGTTTTGAGTTTTGCAATTGGCTCATCTGGTTACGACCTGCCCCTCGTATCTCAGGTCAAAAATTTTTTTCCCCGTCTTTTCTATCCTGCTTTTTTTGAAAGCCTCTTTGAAAGCCGCGAATTTTTCAGGTATTTTTTCCATCGGAAACATGGCCGTGTAAATTTCGAAGTCTTCTGACGTATGCAGATTGACGAGTATGTGTTTCTCAGACCTTAGATCGAGTCTTTTTACAACAAATCCGGGATAAAACCTGTTGGCTGTGCTTATTATCGAAAGTGGAATTTTGAATTCTGGAACGGAATCTCCTTCCTGCAGATCATTGCTTTGCGCGAAACCGCTTATGACGGGTATATTTTTTCTTATTTCCCCGTACGAAGCGGCGCTGAAGACGATGCCGTAGTCGTCCGTGTACCAGGTCTTTCCGTTGTCGTTAAAAAGCGCCCTCGGAATTCTGCTCGAAATATTTAAGACTATTGTGTCAGGCAGGCGCCTGGCCACATTTGCCTTTTCAATGCTCGGAATGGATTCAATCTTTTTTTTGAGATCCGGCAGGTTTATGCTGAAAAGATTGCTGTGATTGTAATCTATCCCACCGTGCGCCGCAAGCAATTTTTCCCTCCGTTTCCACATGGAACTCCCGTTGATTTCAATCTTTCTAAGAGTAAAATGTTCGTTGCGCGAAAACATCGAGCGCGTCGCTAAAAGAAAAATAAGGCATAGCAGAACAATGCTTCCCATGAGAATTGAGACGGCAACCCCAAGCCTTACATGCGCTTTTTTAAAGAAGCTTAATTTTGAAAATTTTTCCAACATCAAATATGCGTCAATAATTTGCGTTTAAAACACACACCGCAACTATAATTCGCAATATGATTTTTGAAAGCCCGCAGTTTGCGGCAGGCGAAGACTCTTTGCAAATATCCCGCAAAAAATTTCAAATACAGATTTTATCGTCTATAATACAAGAATGGAACGAATTCTCGAAATATTTAGAACATATATTGCGGTCGAAAAAGGACTGAGCTTCAACACCGTCTCGTCATACATTTCAGACTTGAAAGATTTCTTCGCATTTCTATCAGGCAAAGGCATTTCTTCTCCCGATGATGTCTCGCGGGATGATATTCTTGACTATCTTTCATCATGCAAGGACAAAGGGATGGAATCATCCACGCTCGCCAGAAGGCTGGTGTCAATCAAAGTTTTCTTCCGCTTCCTTTTCGCCGAACGCCTCATAAAAGCCGATGTTACCGACATAATGGATTCGCCGAAACTCTGGAGGCTTCTCCCCGATATGCTTTCTTTTCAAGAGATGGAAAAACTGCTTAACGCCTTCCCGGCAACCCTCAAAGACCCCCTCATATTCAGAAACAGAACAATCCTCGAAACCATGTATGCCTGCGGTCTCCGCGTATCCGAGGCCGCCTCGCTCGAACTCGGCTTCCTCAAACTCGATGACGAAATAATCAGAGTAACCGGCAAGGGAGGCAAAGAAAGAATAATCCCGATGGCTAAATTCACAATTTCCATGATGAAAAAATATATTTCGGAAATCCGCCCTAAATTAAGTTCCGACAACGATCCTTCGGCAAAAGTATTTTTGTCCAAAACCGGCAAAGTTCTCGACCGGGAACGAATCTGGGCAATAGTCAAAGAAGCCGCGAAAATCGCAGGCATAGAAAAAAATATCCACCCGCACACCTTGCGGCATTCTTTCGCAAGCCATCTGCTTGAAAACGGCGCCGACTTGAGAATAATCCAGGAGCTTCTCGGCCACGCCGACATAGGAACAACGCAAATTTACACCCATATTGACCAAAACAGGCTTATATCGGCGCACA
This sequence comes from Lentisphaeria bacterium, assembly GCA_020056205.1. GTDB lineage: Bacteria > Verrucomicrobiota > Lentisphaeria > Victivallales > GWF2-50-93 > JAGVIF01. The sequence continues at coordinate 1,980 of JAGVIF010000590.1, forward strand.
GGCGCTTTCATCCAAGAGCTTGAATATCAATGATGAAATACACAAACAATTACAAACAGAAAATAATCATCTGCGCAGCCGGAATCCTGCTCGTCTGCGCTGTTTTGTTTGTTGCGAAATTCGCAAAAAGATATGATTCCGGTCCGTCTTGTCTGACGCGGACAATCCCCGTGATGGGGACAATCGCGGAGATAAAAATCTACGGGGAAAAAGAAATTCTTCAAAAAGCCGCCGAATCCGCTTTTGAATCCATAAAAAGAGCGGAGGAAAGATTCAGTATTTTTGGCGAAGGAGAAGCGGCAAAACTGAACTCCGCAAAATTAGGAGAGCCTTTTCGTTGCAGTGATGAATTGTGGAAAATTTTTCTTGAATCCCGTCGTTTTCACAGCTTGAGCGGCGGAGTCTTTGATGTCAGCATCCGCCCCCTGATGATACTCTGGGGATTTTACCGCAAAAGGGAACAAATCCCGTCCGATGAAGAGCTGAAAGCGGCACTTGAGAGTGCCGGCTTTGAAAAATTAAAGATGGACGACGCCGGAAGAAGCATTGCTTTCACCCGCGAGGGAATGTCGGTGGATTTTGGCGGAATAGTAAAGGGATACGCCGTTGACCTTGCCGTAAAAGAACTCGAAAGACACGGAATCAAATCGGGCTTTGTGAATATCGGCGGAAATATAAGATGCCTTGACGTTCCTCCGCCCGGCAAAGATTTTTATGTCATCGGAGTCAGGCATCCTCTTAAAAAAAATGAAATCTGCGGAACCGTAAAAATAAAGGGCAGGGCGCTTGCAACGAGCGGAAATTACGAAAAATACGTCTTTCTCGAAAATAAATACATAACGCATATCATCAATCCGCTCAACGGCATTCCGGTGGAAAACATGCTTTCGGTGACCGTTATCGCCCCAGACGCAATCACCGCCGACGCCCTTTCAACCTCGATTTTCGTAGGCGGGAAAAATCTGGCGGAAAAAATCGCCAAAGAAATTCCAGGAACCGAATTTCTAATCATACAAGGTTCGGAAAAGGGAGAATATGAAATAATCAAAATAGGCTCTTCATGGAATGAATGCGGACTGTGACCTGAATCCGTGACGGATTCGACATAAATTATTTATAACATGCCGCACATTAAACCTTCAAGTGCAACCCTCGATTATTTGTAAATTATTTTTTCCTTCGATAAAAACTTCGCGAGGCGTAAAGAGAATCCCAAATTCGCAACTGTCTCAGCATCAGTTTGTTTCACTTTTTCCATCAGCAAATATGTGGAGAGCGCCGCCGCCGCGCCTGTCATCTCTCACATATTCGTAAATTCTCTGATGGCGGTATCCGCGTTGAGACATGTTCCGCCGACCTCCCCTTCCCCAGTACAATTCCTTCCGCCGAATATCACGAGCGCCCTGTAGAGGCTTTTAGAATCCTCCTTGTAGTTCGCAGGAATCCGA
>JAGVIF010000520.1 GCA_020056205.1 Lentisphaeria bacterium
AAAAAAGTAACTCGGGTCTATCTGACCCGATAGTCGCGGGTCAAATAGACCCGCGCTACCTCGAAATGCGCATTAACTTAGCGCCATTCGGGTCGGGGTCGGTATCGCTATCGGCGTCGCTTTGTTTGTAGTAGGCGAATTTATACGCCATTCTTAATAACGCGCAATAAATTGCGCTACTACGAACGAATTTTGCATTTTTCTATACGTAAATATTCACCGAACCCTGCCTGTGCGTGTCCGCCTGACTGCGAGCGTTCTCGCTCAGGCAGGCACGCAGACAGGTCCTTTCAGTGAATATTTACACCCCGAATCTTTATAATTCTTTTATCGTTTTCCCCGTATTCGATGCGGACATGAATTGTGTCATGCGGGAGCAGGCTCTCTATCCGCTCAGCCCACTCTATCAACGTAACCGCATTTTCATCGCCGAAAAATTCCCCTATTCCAAAAATAAGAGCGTCCGACTCGGATTCAATTCTGTAAAGGTCTATATGAAATAATCTTGATATCTCCAAATATTTTTCCCCTGCCCGATACTCCTGGACTATTGTGAACGTGGGACTGCTCACAGGATCAGTGATGCCAAGCCCGCGCGCAAACCCCCTCGCGAAAACAGTTTTCCCGGCTCCAAGCTCTCCGTGAAGGGCAATGACCGTTCCGGGACGACAGAACGCCGTGAGTTTCGCCGCTAGGTTTTCAGTCTCTTCCGCAGACGAGCTGATGATTATTGTCTCATTCAAAGTGGTCGTAACCCATCCCGAATTTTTCGCGCAGATTGTCTCCGGCCGCGCTAAAAATCCCGGATTTATCAGATGTAAAATAACCTATTCTCGAAAGCCTCGTTTTAAACGGCCACTCTTTTATTAAGCGCTCCGCTCTCCTTTCAGAAACCGCAAAAAGAAGCTCGTAATCCTCGCCGTCGCCGAGCGCGGACTTGAGAGCCGCCGCTCCCCTTCTGCGCGGAATCTTGTCTGTGAAGACGACTAAACCCTTTCCCGACGCCTCCGCAAGCCGTGAAGCGTCGCGCAGAAGACCGTCGCTGACATCAATCATCGTCCGTGTCCATTTTCCCGCGAGAAAACGCCCCTCCCGAACGCGGGGAGTAAAATTCATGTGATGCCCGCTCTTGAATGAATTCCCAAACTCGCCGGTGCAAAAAAGAATATCTCCGGATTTCGCCCCGCCTCTGACGCAGAATTTTCCATCTGAAATTTTTCCAAACAACGACATCGTAAGAACACTTGTCCCTTTCTTTTTTGCGATTTTCGCAATATCTCCTCCGCAGACGCTCACTTTCCACTTCGCGCTTTCCCTTCCGAGCGCGCGAAAAAACCCGTCAAACCATTTTTCGGCAGCCGCCGTGTTGTTCGAAGAAGACAGCGCGACAGTCGCAAGGGCGAAAAACGGCTCGGCCCCGCAGGCGGCAATGTCGCTGAGATTCCTGCGAAGCAGTTTGATTGCGATTTTCGCGGGAGCGGAATCCGCTTTGTAGTGAACGCCTTCTATCAACTGATCCGCCGTGGCGGCAAGGCATTCGCCTTTTCCGGTTCTTATTACGGCGCAGTCGTGTCCCGGCGGAACAACGATTTCCCCGCGTTGACGCAGATGCCTGAAGGCTTTTTGAAGTATGTCCTTTTCACTCATTTTTTTAATCCGCCGCTTTTAAAATAGGATTCCGGGATAATTTTAGCTCATAAACAATGAAATACACGCGTAAGTTCTTAAATTTAACGTATGAATAGACAATGCTGCGCCAAATACTAAACCCTGATTCGTTGACGATGTTTTTCATCGCGATAGCTCTTTTGCTGATGTCGTGCGCCACGGCGATTCACATACTGTTGAACAAACGCGATGAGCCGGTAAGCGCGACCCTCTGGCTTTTTATCGTCTTTTCATTCCCCCTCGCCGGAATGGCCGTGTATGTCGTGCTCGGAATAAATAAAGTGTATGCGACCGGCGAAAAAATGAGAATAGCCCGGGAAATTATCCATTCCGAAAAAAAATCCCCCGTCCATTCGGCGATCAAGCGCCATGTCAAAGAACAAAAAAAATATATGGCAAGCGCTTCCAGCCCCGAAACAGGCTGCCCGGAATATGTGAAAATGTTTGATAGAATTCTTACGGAAGCAATTCCGCTTTCGGGAAACAAGGTGGAACTCCTCGAGGACGGAACCAAGGCCTATCCCAAAATGCTTGCGGAAATGTCAACGGCCAAATCAGGCATTCACCTGCAGTCGTTTATAATCATGGACGACCCCGTCGGCAGGGAAATATTCCGTCTTCTCGGCAAAAAAGCGAACGAAGGAGTTAAAATAAAAATTATATACGACAGGTTCGGAAGCCTGAAGGCCGGACTAAGGTCCAAGTTCTTCGATATAAAAAATGCCAACGTCCAAGTCCGCGCCTTTTCTTTGCTTAACCTCGGCAGCCCATGGACAACACAGTTGAGAAATCACAGAAAACTGCTCGTAATAGACGGGGAAAAGGCTTTCGTAGGAGGCATAAATATAAGCCGCGACAACGACAGCACTTTCGCGGGCAAAGACAGATATATCCACGATTTGCACTGTTTTATCAGAGGCCCGGCAGTCGGCGAACTCCAATTTTCCTTCATGAGAGACTGGCTTTACGTGACAGGCGAAAAAATCAGCGGACTTTTCAAAGAGGAATATTTTCCGGCCATGGAGGCGCACGGAGATTCAATCGTAAGAGTTGTAAGCTCAGGTCCCGGGCAGCATGACGGAGGAACGGAGAAAATATTCGTCACTGCGGCGGCCTGCGCGCGCAAATATATCTGGATTATGACTCCTTACTTTGTCCCCGATATATCTTTTTGGAAGATGCTTTGCGCAAGCTCCGCAAAGGGCGTTGAAATACGAATCATAGTTCCCCAAAAAAATAATCACTGGTATGTCCAATACGCCACGAGAAGCCTTTATCCCAATCTGTTAGAGGCCGGAATCAGAATCTTTGAAAAAAAAGGAGCGTTCTCCCACGCGAAAGCAATGCTTGTTGACGGCGAATGGGCAGTGATGGGCTCAAGCAACTGCGATGTCAGAAGTTTCAGACTGAATTATGAACTCGATTTCATCGCATCCGGCGGGGATTTTCTCAACGTCCTTCATTCGCAATTTCTGAAAGAAATCTCCGAATCAGAAGAAATCCTTTTCGAAAATGTCATCAGGAAAAGCCTCTCCGTTGAAATAACAGAAAGAGCCTGCTCCCTTCTAACCCCAATACTTTAGAGTCTTTGTTCTAAACTTCTCCTTTGAAACTGCCGTTGGAGTTCACAGCTTTAGCGTGTCTCTTTCTTGGCAGTTTCAAAGGAGAAGGGGAAAATGTCAAGTCCTGATTTCCGTTTGACACATTAATTTTGGTTTTTTACTAATATTTTTTATTTGATTCCCATCCCAAAAACCGCCGTCCTCCCACAAGCGCTTTGTCTGATTCTTTCGGCTTCGCTGAGCGACACCCGTCCCCGAA
>JAGVIF010000480.1 GCA_020056205.1 Lentisphaeria bacterium
GGCATCCTCTTCAGCGACATCTTTACACCGAAAACAATAGTTCGATGGACGGGACATTCCAACGGCGCAATATACGGAGCCGCCGAAAAAATAAAAAACGGAAAAACTCCCGTCGAAAACCTTTTCTTATGCGGCACGGATCAGGGTTTTCTCGGCATTACAGGCTCAATGCTCAGCGGCATAAGCATCGCAAACCTGCGCGCCCTTCAATAATTCGGTCTCAATTGTTCCGGCGAAAGTGTTGGTTTTATCCATTCGCGGACAAAGAGCGAAACGGGGGAATGTTTTTTTAAATATTCTTTCACCGCGTCTCTGATCTTTAATTTTGTGTCAATAAACTCGCATTCGGGGGATTTTGCGATTTTCGCAAGCTCTCTGAAGCGGCCGCCGGCGCCGACAACCGCGTATGAGGAAAAAGCTACGGCGCGGCGGCCTTCGAGCCATTCCTGCCCATCGGGTGATTTTAGTGTCAAAGGCCTGTTTTCCGCGTCAAGTTCGCAGAATATTCCCCATGGCATTTGAAAATGACGCGGATCAAAATCCCGGATTTGCTCTTGAATGATGATTTTAAATTTTTCCGGCGTGAGTTTCAGGACGCAAACAGTGTCCTCATATGGAAGAAGTTTGAAAAGTTGTCCTTCGTATATCTTTCCGCTGAAACCGGCTAATCTTGTTCCACAACCGGAAATCGCGATTTTTGCGCCGGACTTTTCACAGACAGCCTCCGATATCAGTTCGCGAATTTCGCAATTTATCACGCCCGGCGGAACCGTCGGAATAATAATTGAACTTTCTCCGACCTCGGTTGCCGCGAATTTCGCGGAATCGGAGAGAATAGTTGAGAGCCGATTTTCGAGTTCGGTATCTTTAGCGCCTTCCGGAGCGATACCGCAAAGTTTTGAGTGAATATCGCGAATCCGGCCTGAATCGGAATCGAATATGATTTCAAGTTCGACAAAAACTCTCGCATGGGCTCCGGCCTGCGCAAACCAGGTCGAGGGCATAAATTTTTCCCCCGGATTGTCCTCGTGCGAATGTCCGCCTAATATAATATTGATTTGAGGGTATAACTCGGCAATTCTTTTTAAATCTATTCCTCCGCGTTCTTTGGGAGAAAATACTCCGTGATGAATCGCCAGAATCACGGCGTTAGGGCTTTGCCTCATAATTTCCGGAATTATTTTTTCCAGCTCGATATTAAAGTCTTTAATTATGAAGGACTTTCCGCTTTCAAGCGACGTGAAGCCGAGATACGGCAATGTGGCTCCTATCACAGCGATTTTGAAACCGTTTTTGTTGAAGATTTTCCATGCCGCGCATCCTTTCATCCGGAGATTCGCGGCGAGAATTGAAACTCCGTTTAATTTTTCCGATAATTCGAGGAGCCGTTCAAAGCCAAAATCAAAATCGTGGTTTCCCGGAATCCACGCGTCAAACTCATTTTCATCGAGAAAAATCGTTCCCGTTTCTCCTCTTGACAATGCCGCCGGATAGCTTCCCTGTATAGTGTCGCCGCAGTCTATGAGGAGAAGTTTATCCTTTTCACCGATTTCCTTTTTTCTTTGCTTTATGGCGGAGGAAAGGCGCAGTAGATTGGCGTTCCTTCCGAATATATCCGGCTTATCATCCAAGAATGAATGAATATCGGTGGTATTGATGATGAAGACGCTCTTTTCAATCGAAAACAGCGAGACGCAGAAGACAAAAAACAAATGGAAAAATATCGTCTTTCTCACTTTAAAAGACGTTCGATTTCCTCTTTATATTTTTCGGCGTCCTGAAGACCTACCACACGCGAAACCTCTTTGCCGTCTTTGAAAAAAATAATGCACGGAATACCATCCACGTCGTATCTTTTTGCAAGAGAGGGATAAGTGTCAATGTTAAGTTTTCCAAATTTGACTTTTCCGGCGTAATCGTCGGAGAGCTTCGCAAAAACCGGCTCAAGAATCCTGCACGGAGGACACCAATCGGCGTAAAAATCCAAGGCGCAAAGAATTTCCGACTTTAAAAATGCGGAATCAAAATTTTCTTCCGATGTTATCACGATAAGATTTTTAGACTCGGCATTGACCGTATTTCCGCCGGCGAAAAGCGACAATCCGAGCGCCAACCCGAAAATCGCAACATAAACCATTTTCATTTTTTTCATCTCCTGTTTTTTATTATTTTGATTCACAGCCGTCCCATAGAGAAATAAGTTTTTCTTGAAAAAGCGGGCGATCCGGCGCTATTTCTTTATTTTCAGGCCACTATTGTTTCGGTGGATAACCAGCTTGCATATCTGACACTCTCCGCGCCCAAAAAATTACAAGCTAATCAAACGCCGTCTCTATAATACGGGATGACGCGAAACATATCATCATTTTGTCAGGATGCGAACGGCAAGTATCGAATTCCCTTTGAGTCCCGGCTCCTTTGAAACTGCCGTTGGAGTTCACAGTCCCGAGTTCCTACAGACCCGGGATATTCGACTTTAGCGTGTCTCTTTCTTGGCAGTTTCTTATTGATAAAACACCGAGGCGCAAGCGCTCGGGGTTCATTCATCGCTGGCGGGTAAGAAAACCCGCCCTCCGTTATTTTTAAACTCCAGAGCCAGTTGCAAAAGTCATAAACCGCGCCGTTGCAGATGCCATCGGAGGGCTCGCAAGTATTTCTGGCAGGGGCAATACCCGCGGCGGTCTTGCCC
>JAGVIF010000408.1 GCA_020056205.1 Lentisphaeria bacterium
AACACTATGGAACAAAACATCTTTCAAAAGAATCTACTGAAACACACCGAGGACTTTAGAAAAGTCCTTGCTACCCCATCAGGTGATTGGTCGGTGAAGGGCTTTATTGATATAGCAAAAAATATCTATACCATATCGGTTGATACAAAGGTTGTATCAAAGATCATCGAGTTGATGATGTTTCCGGTTATTCAAAAATTTGCAAAAGAGAATGGCTACGAAATGATTTTTTCTGCGGAACAAAATCATTACCCCGATGTTACTTTTGTTACGAAAGATAAAAAGAAAATCGCCCTCGATCTCAAAAGCACTTACCGAAAAAATCATGAGGCAATTTCTGGTTTTACGCTTGGCGCATTTACCGGATATTTTCGTTACAGTGACTCAAAGAAAAATACAGAATCGCCAAAGACCGGCCCGGAAGCGGAAACACAAAAAATATCGGCTCCTGCGTAAAGATGAGCGAATTGAAAAAAGGGGCGGGGCCGTTTTCTACACTGGGAGTTAAGGTGTTCGACGACTACTGGATAAATTACATGACACTAGAAATGGCGCGGAGCGCGAAACTGAAACGGCCGCCATATTCAAACCTTAAAGATTATTTGAAATATCGCAACATAAAAAATCTTTAGCTATGAGAAGTGTAAAACAACAGCAATCAGAATTATTTAATGGAGGGCCACGGTTTTGCCTTCGGCAAGCGTCGCTTCGCTCGGCAAGGCCGTGGCCGCCCGGTCGCGGCAAGCGCGACCCTCCACAATTTTCACAATTCAACCTTATAGAGTATAAATATGAAATACACTGACGACTATAATGCGAAATTCAGGATATGGGCGGAAGAAAGGAAGGTCCATCCCCTGCCGGAATTTGAATTTCCGTTCGCGATTGAATCGAAAAAATTCAATTCATATAAGGAATTCAACGACTGGAAGACTGATCTTATAAAACGAATTGCGAAGGCGGGAGGATTAAGATGGAAGAGATAATTAAGATTTTCAACGACAACAATGTCCGCTATCTTTTAATGGGCGGGCAGGCTTTACGCCTATTAGGAATGCCGCGTTTCACAATGGACTGGGATTTCATGATTCCCAAAAGAGACACGGCGAACATTGAAAAAATCAACAGATTGCTCGCCGGCATTCTTGATTTTCCTCTTGAGGATATTGGAGAAAAAGGAGAGAATTTTATTCAGACTTATCAGACACCATTCGGAATAATTCAATTTCATCTTCTTGCATTGGGATTTAAGACTTTCGAAGAAGCCGAAGAAAATAAGATAGTTCTCAATCTCTCCGGCAATCTCCAGGCAAATTGTCTTTCTCCAAAATATTTATTGAAGGAAAAAAAGGCGGTGTGCAGGGGAAAGGACACCGACGACATTTTATTTCTTGAAAATCTACCTTAAAGATTTCTTCAATTAAAAAAATGAGCCAGAAAAAAAAGGAGATGATAGACATCGAAGAAATCCGCCGCAGGAAAGAGATGAAATCACTTTCTACCGAGGAGCGCATGCGGAGGTTTTACGATATGATGAGCCAGATTTGGAATAATATGAGCGAAGACGCCAAAATGAAATTCCACAAAAGAAATCTCAGACAACGGAGCCGTAAGTGACAATAGATTTCAAAAAAATAATAGGGACTTTGAAAAAAAACAATGTTTCATTTGTCATTATCGGAGGGCATGCCGTGATTCAGCACGGTTATATCAGAGCAACCGAGGACATAGACATTGTTTTTCGGAGAGATCATGAATCCGAGAAAAGTCTGTTTTCCGCCCTCAAAGAGCTCGATGCCTGCTGGATAAGCAATGAAAAAGATCCAATGACCAGACTCGAAAAACTTATACCCGTGGACATTCCTTTCATTAAAAACAACCATCTCATGATGCTGCACACCGAATTCGGATATCTCGACATATTCGACTATCTTCCTGGTTTTCCGGAAGAGAATCTTGATCTGATCTTCAGGGAATCGGCTATATTCAACGATGCGCGTTACATTTCTTTGAAAGATTTAATAAGGATAAAAAAAGACTCGGGAAGACCTAAAGACATCAATGATATTATGGAGCTTGCTTGATTAAGAACTTTCATATAATAAAAGAGGCTGAAATGGACTTCTAGGCTTCATGTAAAGTCCCCGTATCCAAAAGACTGGAACTACATGAATAAAAACGCAAAAATTTATGATTAAAAATTACCACCTTGTCAGAAAAGCGGAACTGGAATATCAATCCCAATATAAGCTTTCCCTTGAAGAAAGATTGAAACTTTTGGATGACATGTATCTTTTTTCCAAGAGATTTGAAAAATGCCGCCTGCCCCCCGATAAAACCCCGCATGTTAAAATGCTTGTTAATCTTACGAATACTTTTAAGAGAATAGGGAAGTCCAAGAATGCTTGAGAAAACCCTTTTGAAAATCACTCGAATTCTTGATAGGAACAAAATCCCCTACATGCTGATAGGCGGCTATGCGATGGTAATACACGGATTCCCGCGACTGACGCAAGATATTGACATTTCACTTGGAATCGATACGGAACGCATTGATGATGTGTTGAAAGCAGTAAGAAAATATTTTAAAACTATCGTCAAATATCCCGTTGCTTTTGCCAAGGACACCAATGTTCTTCTGCTCCAAGATATTGAGACTGGAATCAGAATTGATCTCATCTTCACCTTTATCGAATTTGAGAGGAAGGCGATAGAAGAAGCCGATGTGATCGAATTCAAAGGAGAGAAGATAAGGAATGTTTCAATAGAACATTTGATCGTTTACAAGATGCTGTCCGGAAGGGAACGTGACAAGGAAGATATCGAAATCATGTTGACCGAGAAGATTGATTCGATAGATACAGGTAAAATTTCAGATGTTATTAAGGAAATGGCCTCTATCCTGCAGAACGATTCATATAAAAGCTGGATTTCAATCCTTTCAAAATTCAAATGAAATTATTGGGGTAATCCGTGGACAGAAAATCTAAAATCTATGTCGCCGGCCATACGGGAATGGTCGGGTCTGCGATTTGCGCGGAATTGAAACAAAGCGGATTTAAAAATATAGCCGCCCGAACCAGCGCTGAGCTGGACTTGCGAAATTCGCAAGAAGTAGAAAAATTTTTCTGCGAAGAAAAGCCGGATTATGTTTTTCTTGCCGCCGCGAAAGTAGGCGGAATAAATATAAACAGCAAAGAACCCGCGTCTTTTCTTTACGACAACTTAATGATTTCCGCGAATGTCATTCACCAATCATATCTTCATAGCGTAAAAAAACTCTGTTATCTTGGCAGTTCCTGTATCTACCCTCGCGAATGTCCCCAGCCGATGAAGGAGGAATACCTTATGACAGGTCCCTTCGAACCTACAAATGAAGGTTATGCGGTTGCGAAATTCGCAGGATACAAGCTCGCGTATTTCTATGCGAAACAATATGGAATGAAAAATATTTCCATTATGCCGTGCAACCTTTATGGAAAAGGGGATAATTTTGATCTTGAAAAGTCACATGTCCTCTCGGCTCTCGTAAAAAGATTTTCGGATGCCGCCGCCGAAGGGCGAAAAGAGCTTACGCTATGGGGAACAGGAAGCGCGAGACGCGAGTTTATGAACGTCAGCGATGTTGCTAAAGCCGCTTTGCTCCTGATGGACAAATGGAATTCTCCCGATATTATAAATGTCGGAACAGGCGAAGATATTTCGATAAAAGAACTTGCCGATAAAATTGCGAAATTCGCAGGATTCACCGGCAGAATTCTCTGGGACAACTCCAAACCTGATGGAATGCTCCGCAAATGCCTCGATGTTTCAAAAATGAGCGCTCTCGGTTTCAAGCCTGAAATATCCCTCGATGAAGGCATCGAAGAAATGATCAGGAATTACAGATCAGCGATGAACTGCGATTTTCGCAGTTTTATCAAAATGAAACTGCGCAGGAAAGACGCAGCTGAAGCTGTGAACTCCAACGGCAGTTTCAAAGGAGAAAAGAGGAAATAAACTCATGAGCCAATTGCAAAAGTCAAAACCAGCGCCGATGAAGGAGATTGTGAAATTCAGACGAGCCACAAAACCGGAGGCATACCCAAAGCGGTATGTCGAG
>JAGVIF010000261.1 GCA_020056205.1 Lentisphaeria bacterium
CGGCGCGGATTTGGCTTTTTTCCGTCGTGCAGGCCGCCTTGGGGACGGAAAAAAAGTGGATTCTTCTCGGCTTAAGGAAAATTGGGCGGGAATACTTCGGAAATCTTCCGGACTGGAATGCATCCGTCCCTGCCCCGGAATTTCGGGGTTCAGAAGTTTGCCAGGAACTCGTCTATCGGCACGTATATGTGCGCTCGAAGGGAATTGTAGAAGCCTCTTTGGGGGGAGATCTCGAAGCCTCCTCGCGCCAAAGTCCGCCGTGCTTCAGGATTTTTTCAATCACGTCGGCCTGATCCTTCTTCTCGATAAAGCTGATTATCTTCATCTGTCCGCCACATTTCGGGCATCTGAGCGGGTCAACCTCATACACCTTCTTGATCAACGCCGCCCAGCGGGAGCGGCAGAACTTGCGGAACGGAGCGTCCTCCTCCTCGGCGTCTATTGCAGCGAAGGGAATATTCTTCAACATTGCGCCTTTAGCCCTCATGCCCCGCGACTTGTTCGAATACCAGCCGTAATATCGTATCGTGTGCTCGCCGGTGTCGGGAATATGCTGGGTGACCTCGGCGAGGAAGTCAAGCGGGTCGAAGACCTGGAAGTTGCGGCTGACGCCCGCCCTCAAATCATCGCTGTCCGGGTCGGGGAACTTTCTGCAGTCCTGATGCTCCGCCCTGTAGACGACCTGCCCGGTGGGAGTTACCTTCACGATCCTGTCGAGTGAGAACGGGCACCGCGCGATGTATTGGACAAGCCGCTCGAGGGCATCGCCGTCCCCCGCCGAGATAAGCACGCTCCGGTCGACGCTGAAGCCGGAGTGTTGCCACGAGCGCATCTGCCCGACGGTTTCGGGGGCAATCCTCCCCTCGTCGAGAAGCAGCCTGAACACCTCGTGCTCCCACAGTTTCAGGAACGGCTCGGAGGCGAGCTTGGGAAGCCCCACGAAACCGCCGTCCCGCGTGAACGCCCCCTCTGTCGCTATCGCGTGGACGTGGGGGTGCCAGTGCGCGAGTTCCCCAAATGTCTGCACCGTCGCAGCCATCCCCGGTACAACGTCGTCGCGGCCAAGAACCGCCTGATACACATCCCGCACAAGTCCGTATGCGATTTTCGGAAGCCGTCCGAGAAGCCTGCGGTTGAAGCGGAAATATATCCTCAGCCGTTTCGGGACGGTAATAGCATTGCCGCAAGAATTGCGATAATCGCAATGACCACGAGTAGTTCGATTAAAGTGAATCGCGCTACTCTCGCCGTCGCTCTCCACCATCGCGGGATAGCTTCCGCCTTCGCTAAGAAGCTACGGCGCGACAAGATGGCGGGTACAGCGACCAGAAGATCAATAAGAGTATTTATCACCTTCATTTTCTCCACCTTGTTAATTTCATTATCACTGAGCCAATTGCAAAATTCCAAGTTTCTCATAATTCCGCAGATACCTCTTGTCTTCCATCAATCCAGAGGTGGGCGGTAAACGATGATTTGCGAAATCGGAACCACTCCGTCCCCGTTGGGAATCACTTCGAGGGTATGCACCGCATTGGAAATTCCCTGTATCAGGACATGGTTGGAAATGACTCCGGGTTTCTTGCCTGGTTGGGGAGCATAAGTGTCGGCACCCATGAATTGCGTAGAAAAGAGCAATGTGGATTCCGAAGGAATTTCGCCGACTTTGTTCGTTTGAATAAAGGTTCGGTAAAGATGCCCCATTTCCAAATCCCGGGTTTCGAAATAGAGTTGACCGCCCTTGGCGACAAGTGTTTTACCGTCCTGGTTGCCCGTGAGAACTTCGCCGCTGACCGATCCGGTCAGCATAACTTTGTAACTCAACTTGTTGTTCTCATATTTTCGATCATAAAATTTAAGCGTCCAATCCTCCACAACGGGGTGGTCGCCCGGCATAACCCGGTCGAGTGATACGAACCGAGTTTGCCCTTCGGGAGGGACCGGCATGGTAATGCAGTAAGCCTGTGGATGCTGTGAGGGGGCTTTGCCATCGATCAGGACTTTGGCCGTTCCCAGTTGGCTGCGCGAGGTAAAGGCCACCAAATCCACCCGGTTGCCGTGAAATTTCAGTTTCAACGGATTTTTGGGATCGGTTCCTATGACGCTACAGGTCGGCTCGCAGGAACCGCAACTTTGAGTGTCCGGAGAATGATCGGTTTTCCACGGCTCGCCGGCGAAGGTGAGTTCGCCGGAGGGGCCCTCTTCAGTTTCGTGATTGAGTTCGTAGGTGCGGACTGTATTCATCCAGCCGCCGGGCAAAATCGAGTTAAACCGGAAATGGCGCATGACCAGGGCGGCCAAGAGTTCTCCTCCGTCCTTGTTCGGATGAGTGACATCGCAGAGCAATCTCATCTTGGGGATATTGTTTTCCTCCAGATAGGCTTTCCAGTCACGGCGTACTTCGACCAGTTCTGCGTTGTATTTCTGGGCCAGATAGCGGCGAAAATTGGCGGAGTTGTCCCGGTCAATGTCGCCCTGCTCGCCTTTATCATCGAAATGGTGGGTCAATATCATGATTTCCGCAGTGGTATAGCGGCGGATGTCGCTGACAATCCGCTCAACGGCTCCCTGATCTCCCCTGTCGTAAACATCAAACAGAACCAGATCGGGATACGACGGAAACAAATTCTGATACAACTGCCGGATCAGGCCTTCCGCAGTCCGTCCGTTGACGGCATAATTATTGATAGTGACATTTGCATAGGGATATTTCTCCGCACACAACTTTTTAAGAGCGGCGGGAGTATACCCCTGGGCCATGATGGACTGGCCAATACAAATAACCCGGACGTTGTTGCGGCGCAACGGACTGCTGGTCTCCAGCAATGTCATGGTCCGCTGCAACCGTCCGCCATAAAAAGGTTCCATCGGATCCGGTTTCAATGGCGGAAGCGCTGGCGCGGCATCCGCCGCGAGAAGTGCAGCCCCGGCCAATAAGGTTATCAGTATACACAAAACGCACTTTAAGATTTGTTTTTTCACATTCTCCTTTGTTTTTCGTGCCGATTGCAAAATCCCAAGCTTTTATTTCATTTACATGAGGCAATTTCAAAATTGCCTCTGTTGAGCTGATTTCTTAAGTTGGAACTCACGGCTTCAGCGCGCGTAACTTATTGAATACCAAGACACACTAAAGTTGTGAACTCCAACGGGCGTATTACCGTAACAACAGTTATTTTTATGTTTTGAAATCAGTTCACATACTGATAGGAATTTTGTTTTTCATGATGGAGGGAAAATAGACCGGGGCTGTGGAAAATCA
>JAGVIF010000342.1 GCA_020056205.1 Lentisphaeria bacterium
AATACCCGAATTCCAAAGGCCGCTGTTATTGCGTATTCTGGTTGAAATATCGAAAACTCCCGATAAAAATCCTGTTGTTTCGAAAGCGGTGAACACGGGGACGCCGGAAGAGAAGGCGGCTGTCGCAGAGGCGCTTGCGTCAAGAAAAGACCTTGGCGATGAGATACTTGCGAAATTCGCGGAAGACGGCGATATCAGGCTGAGGCTTGCCGCTGCCAGGTCGCTTCCCCGCGACGGAAGGCTCGCCTTTCTTTTGAAACTCAGCGAAGACGAGGACTACGAGGTTAGAAGGCTCGCCACAATATCGCTTGGGGCCTTTGGCAAATCGAACAAAGAGGCGGTGTCGGGCGTGATGAAAAGGCTTGGCGACCCCGAACTGTTGGTCAGGAATGACGCTGAAAAAATGCTTGTTGGAAATCAAATCGGGGAGGAATATTTGAAAGAGATACAGGGGAAATATCTTAACAGCGATTCAGGCATGGCGTCTTCAATAGTAGTTCTCGGAGATTTGAAATTCACGGCGGCATCACAGGATGTTCACAAAATTCTGATAGAGGAAAATAACGACGAGGTAAAGAGAAGGGCTTTAATGGCGCTCGGACGCCTCGGATATTTTCCGTCAGCGAAGGATGCCGCAAAATCAGCGGGCTCGGCGAATTCGGAAGTCCGCAGGGCGGCGGCATTCGCTCTTGGGAATTTGAAGGACAAAGAGACGTTTGAGGCAATTGCGAAACTCGCAAATGATTCGGAAGCCGAAGTTTCTGCGGAGGCCCTTTCCGGAATAGCTAAAATAGCCGATCCTTTCTTCTTGGACACAGTAGTTGGCTGTATTAAAAAAGTCAAGGCCGACTACATAGTCCGATCGGCTGCGGCAAGGGCCGCCGGAAAAATAAAAGGGAGTAGCGCTGAAATCCAAAAATCTCTGAAAAGAATATGCGCGGATAGGACAATTCCGGTGATGGGGGGGGGAGATGAGTTCGATTCCGATTACGCAAGGGCGGCGGCGGCATGGGCTCTCGTTGACATAGCCCTGATGGAGCCGGCGTTCGCCAAGGAAGCAAAAGACGTTCTTGCCGTTCTGCAGACGCCTCTTGAAAAACAAAACGAAAAATTACAATCGTCCGAAGCTTTGACAGAATACTCAAGACAGGCGGAAAAATATCTTAATGGAGAGGAATGTTCCACCGCTTCAAAAATTACTCCGGCCAAAGCCGGAATGATAATAAATCCGTATCTTAAAATGGAGTGATTCTGGTTGCTCCTTTGAAACTGCCGCTTTTTTCGGGGTCGAATGCCGCGAAGTTAAGGATTTCTAAAAAAGTAACTCGGGTCTATCTGACCCGATAGTCGCGGGTCAAATAGACCCGCGCTACCTCGAAATGCGCATTAACTTAGCGACATCGGGGTCGGTATCGAATGCTAAGCCAAATGAGAAGTTCGGGAGTATCAGAGTGTCAAAGTGTCAAAGTGTCAGAGTGTCAGAGCGCCAATGATTGGGTGACTGGGAGATTGGGTGATTGAATGATTGCACGGTTAAAAAATCCGCAAATCACTAAATCACCAAATCGAAAAATAATATGTCCCTTGCGTCCCTTGTGTCCCTTATGTCCCTGCGGTGAAAGAAATTAGCGACTGACCCCGAGCGCCCGCGCCTCGGGGTTTTATCAATAAGAACCTGCCAAGAAAGAGACACGCTAAAGTCGAAGATCCCGAGCCGCGGGGCCTCGGGGCTGTGAACTCCAACGGCAGTTTCAAAGGAGAAATCGGAAATAAAATGAATCAATCTTTCAATGTTTGAAAACGCGCAATAAATTGCGCTACTACGAGCAGATGCTATTTGAATACAAAAGAGAAAACGATAAAGAAGTTCTAAAATGCGGAAGTTCTAAAGTGCGAAAGGTGAAAGGGAGAAAGTAGAATTTAGAAAGCAGAAAGGAAAAGGGAAGATGGAAAAAACTATGAACTTCGAATATCGAATGAAAAATCTCCAAATCTTTAAATCTCTAAATCATAAAGTTGGAGTTCACTGCTCCATCTGTGTCTTTCCTGCGCAGTTTCATTTTGACGGAACCCCGATGTGTAAGTACTCGGGGTTCATCGCTGACTACTGCATTCCAAAATATCCGGGAAATTTTACATACGCTTAAAACATAGAACTTTAAACCAAGGACACTAATGTCAGAACTTGTTGTAGCCCTTGATTTTGATGAAAAGTCCGACGCTATTTCTTTTGTGAAAAAGAGCGGGGAAGCTCTCACCTGGCTAAAGGTCGGGAGTGTGCTTTTCACAAAGGCGGGGCCCGAAATAGTTTCATTCCTGAAGGAGAACGGCAAAAAAGTTTTCCTCGATCTTAAATTTCATGACATACCGAACACCGTCGCAGGGGCGGTGAGAAGCGCGGCGTTTATCGGCGCGGACATGATAAATGTCCACGCGTCAGGCGGCCCCGAAATGATGAGGGCGGCCGTTGAAGCGCTTGGGGAGACGGAGCCATGCAAAAGACCTCTCATAATAGCCGTTACCGTGCTTACAAGCCTTGATGAACGCGCGTTGTCCGAAATCCTGAACAGAGGAGTCTCCTCAAAATACTCCGTCGCGGACCATGTCGAACATCTTGCGAAACTCGCAAAAGCCTCCGGCATGGACGGGGTCGTGTCGTCGGCGCGCGAGATAGAGAAGATAAAACGCGTTTGCGGCCCGAAATTCATCACCGTTGTTCCTGGCATAAGGCCTTCATATGAGCGCGTCAGGGACGACCAGAAAAGAACGATGACTCCCGGCGAAGCCGTCGCGCTCGGAGCGGATTTTATTGTTGTCGGCAGACCTGTCCTTAATGCGCGGGATCCTGTCAGGGCGGCGATCATGATAAAGGAAGAGATGAACGGCGCGGAGGCAAAATCCTAAAAAAACAGTTGAAAATCGCCCATGAGGCAGGGTTTCGGGATCGGAATCGAGGAAAGAAGTGTCAGAGTATCGATGATTGCGCGATTCAAAAATCTCCAAATCTTATAGAGTATAAAATCACCAAATACTAAGAGTGCGGGAGTGGAAAGAATATGTCCTATATGACCTATACGACTTATTCG
>JAGVIF010000457.1 GCA_020056205.1 Lentisphaeria bacterium
CCCTTTTTTCTGCGTCGAGGCTCCGTTTATTCTGTAAAATTTCGCGTTGGTTATTTTCAAAGCCCCCGATTCTTTGTTAAAACCCCAGTATTTGAGAAATTCATCAAGGCTGAACACTGTCTGAACAGTCCCTTTTCCGTGCGTATGGCTGTCGCCGATAATTATGCCCCTTCCGTAGTCTTTGATCGCTCCGGCCAATATCTCGGTTGCCGACGCGCTCAGGCGATTGACAAGGACAAGCATAGGCCCGGAATAGAATATCTTTCCGTCAATGTCGCGCTTAACCTCCACATTCCCGTCCTTTGTCTTCACCTGGACAACCGGACCTTCCTTTATGAAGAGCCCTGTCAAAGATATAGCTTCGTATAGGCTTCCGCCTCCGTTGTCTCTTAAATCGAGAATGAGAGCGTCTATTTTTTCTTTTTCAAAATTTTCGAGGATTTTTCTAACATCACTGGTGGAACTTTTAATTTCCTTCGAGCCGTTCTCGACCGCTTCCCAGTCAAAATAAAAAGATTTAAGATTGATTACGCCTATTTTGATTTTCCTTTCGGTGCCGCTTTCGGAACCGATACTTTTTTGCAATATTTCTCCCTTTGCCTCCTGATCCTTCAGTGGTATGCTGTCGCGCCTGATTGAAACATCAATAGGTATTGCCGCGAGTCCCTTGCTCCCTTCAAGAACCGTGAGCCGCACTGTCGTGTTTTTCTCTCCTCTTATCATCCCTACGACTTTCGAAAGAGGCATGTCAACGACATCAACCGATTCGCCGTTTCCCTGCGCCACAGCTATGATTCTGTCTTCCGGATGCAATGCGCCTGACAGAGCGGCCGGCCCTCCCGGGACGAGGCTGATAATTTTCGTGTAACCATCATCCTGTGAAAGAGTCGCCCCTATGCCCTCGAGAGAAAGGCTCATTTGTATATTGAAATCCTCCACTGTCCGCGGCGACATATATTGCGTATATGGATCGTAAATATTGGTCAGAGCGGCCAGATAGAGTTCCAACTGGTCTATCGGTTCGTTCTCTTTAAAATACCTGTTCAGGGTTGCGTATCTTTTCAGCGCCCTCTCTTCGGGTTTGAATGCCTTCATCCAGAGTTTTTTCTCTTTTCCATTTTTTTCTTTGTCCGTTTTGGAATCTGTTTTAAGCATCAGCCTAAAGACCAGGATATCATTTTTTATCTTTTTTTTCCACAACGACATGCGCTCGGCTGAATCGGCGGGCCAGTCGGCGTCGGTTCTGTCGGGAACCCATTCCTCGTCCTCGGAAAAATCCAGTCCATCCGCTACTATTTTTTTCGCGTAATCGTTAAATTCGGAAAATTTTTCAGCCATCGCGTTGTATGCGAGAATCGCAAAACTATGGTCTCCGGCGAGCAATTGATCATCAAGTTTGTCTCTG
The DNA here is from genome assembly GCA_020056205.1 of Lentisphaeria bacterium. Taxonomy (GTDB): domain Bacteria; phylum Verrucomicrobiota; class Lentisphaeria; order Victivallales; family GWF2-50-93; genus JAGVIF01. The sequence goes on from JAGVIF010000457.1 coordinate 1,406, forward strand.
TAGGGCGCGAACGCCTCGATATCGGCTTTTGTTAAATACATCTTCGCGGGATCAAGGGTTTTAAAATATTCATCAAAAAGATTTTTAGAGACGGTGTCGTTCAAAGGCTGCCACAGATAATGCTCCCTGACCAAAATATTAACCGCCAACTTTGTTATGACTTTAAGTTCCTCTTCGGAAAATAAATAATCTTTCGCCCGAATAACGCCCGAAAAATAGCAGAGCGAAACAATCAGGAAAAAAATCTTGACGCGCTTGACATATGGACTCATAGTTCCTCCTTAAAAAATATTATTAAAACCTTAATCTATCACAATCCTGATAAATTGACAAGTTGAAAAAACAAAATAGACGGATACATTGCCGTTTTTAAAATAGGCGGACAAAGAGCCGCAACTCGGAATATCCAACATTGGTTATTGGTTATTGGAAATCGAAAGTTCGGGAGTGCGGGAGTGAAAAAATTTAGACAGTAGAATTTAGAAAGTAGAAAACGACAAAGAAGTTCTAAAGTTCTAAAATGCGGAAGTTCAAGAGTGTCAGAGTATCAGAGCGTCAAAGTTTTTAATATAAGAGCCAATTGCAGAACTCATAAACCGCGCCGTTGCAGATGCCATCGGAGGGCTCGCAAGTATTTTTGGCAGGGGCAATACCCGCAACGGTCTTGCCC
>JAGVIF010000373.1 GCA_020056205.1 Lentisphaeria bacterium
GCAAAATAGTTGCCAACGAGATGTTTTTGTGGAAAAATAAACTATTTCGCATTTTATTAGATGTAAATATTCACCGAAAGGACAGGGTTCGGTGAATATTTACTCTGCCTGCGCGTTGCCTGACTGCGAGCGCTCTTGCTCAGGCAGGCGCGCAGACAGGCCATTCGGTGAATATTTGCTCAGATATTCTATTGTTTTCGATTCCGGAATTTCGGCCTGAGCGCCGTCGGACATATTTTTTATAACCGTTGTTTTTTGGGAAAGTTCGTTATCTCCCCTGATAATTGTGAAGGCCGCTCCTGATTTATTTGCCGAACGCATTGCGGACTTTATACTTCTTTCCTCAAAATCGGCGATAGCTGAAATTCCTTTGGCTCTCAATTCTTCGGCGAGCGAGAAATTCGGCAATTTCGCATTTTTCCCGATAGAAACGATGAAGACGAACGGTTTTTTTTCCGGCGCCGGATTGTGATTTTCCGAAGAAGCGGCGATTATAAGCCTTTCAATTCCGCAGGCGAAACCGACACCGCGCACCGGATTTTTAGAGCCCGGAGGAGTTATCTCGTATCTTCCGCCTCCGGCTACGGCATTTTGCGCTCCGAGCCCGTCGTGGGAGACTTCAAACACAGTGTGGGCGTAATAGTCGAGACCTCTGACAAGCCTGGGGTCAAGAACAAACGGAATTTTTTCATGCGCGAGAATATTTGTCACGGAATCAAGATAAGTTTTGCTTTCCCGGGAAAAAAGCCGGCCGATGTCTTCCAACTCCAGTGACGCCGATATTTCAGCGCATCCGGGATTTTTGCAGTCAAGTATTCTCCACACATTCCTGTCGAATCGTTTTTTGCAGTCTTCGCACAGGGTGTCTTTTTTTTTCGAAAATAGATTTCGGAGGGTTGCGTCGGTGGCGGCTCTGTCTGCGGCGTCTCCCCTAGTGTTTATCTTCAATGAATATTTGCGTATTCCTATTTTTTCGAGGAAGCGGGTCAGCATAACAATGCATTCGGCGTCGAGTTCGGGAGAAACAGAGCCGATGTTTTCGACCCCGACCTGGTGAAACTGCCTTTTGCGTCCGGCGGCGGGTCTCTCCCCTCTGAACATTGGCCCTATGTAGTAAACTCTTCTGGCGCTTCCCTGTTCAATGCTGCCAAGCGCTCTTATTATTCCGGCTGTTCCTTCAGGACGGAGAGTGAGGCTTCTTCCTCCCCTGTCTTCAAAAGTGTACATTTCTTTCTGAACAACTTCCGTCTGCTCTCCTATTCCCTTCGAGAAAACTTCGGTGTATTCAAATATCGGAGTTCTTATCTCGCCAAATCCATAGAGTGGAAAAAAAGCGGCGGCTGTTTTCTCTATAAACTGCCACGCCGTAATTGCTTCGGGCAACAAATCATCAACGCCCGGAGGAGGAGAAAAGATTCCCATATGATTCGCGAAATTGGAAGCTGTGTCCGTTACTTCTTTTTCTTCATTTTTGCGGGTTTAATTTGCTCAACCCTGTCTTTCAGTTCTTTACCGGGACGGAATTTTATTACAACTCTTTCCGGGATTATAACTTCTTCTAAAGGCTTTTTCGGATTTCTTCCCACGCGGCGCCTGCGGACTTTAAGTTCAAAGACGCCAAAGTTTCTGAGTTCTACTCTGTTGCCTTTGGCCAGTTCGTCAGACAGATAATCGAGTGTCTTTTGGACAACCTCAGTAGCCTGCATCTGGGTAATACCGACCTCCGATGCGATCCTTAGGACAAAATCCCTCTTCGTCATTTTGCGTTCCCTCTGTTTTTGTTTTAATTAAATTCTATCGCAACTATATAACATTCATAATGGTTATGCAAGAAAATTTTTTTTTTTTTTTGAAAATATTTTTGTCTTTGCCGTTTTTTATCTTGCGATGCATGGTAAATTCAGATTTTTATGATAGTGTTCCGCAACATAAATAAGCGGGGTAAAATTATGGCTGTTTTTGATGCGGATTTGACGCGGCGTCGAACTGCCTGGCCATCCAAAATCTTTCGCGTTTTATCCCCGCTTATAGAGGAGCCAGTTGCAGAACTCATAAACCGCGCCGTTGCAGATGCCATCGGAGGGCTCGCAAGTATTTTTGGCAGGGGCAATACCCGCAGCGGTCTTGCCCC